>DNWZ01000731.1 GCA_003506095.1 Planctomycetaceae bacterium
ACCAAGTTCTCGGCCAGCCACAGAGGCAAGATGGGAAGTGGTTGATTTGGGACGAGGTCGTGATTCCAGGCTTCCAGCCAATAGTCGACACCGCGCGGATGCCAGCGACAGGAAACAGCGTAGGTGGACGACGGAGGATTGGGCAGCGAAGGATCTCGTTCGCCAATCAAAGACAATAGATCGCTGTATAAGTTGACCTGTTTGGACGTCACGATATCGACTAGGACGACGCAGACACCGCTACGCAGCAACGCAGCCCACTTGGCAACAAATTGACTGCGAGCTTCAGGGCGATCCTTGTTCGCCGGGCTGATCAACTCGATCGCTGCCACCAATCGTCGGTCGCGCTGCGCATCGTAAACACGTACCTCGTATTCGTCAAAATCGCCCAGTTCGGTCTGGACTTCCAGCGACGGTTGTGGCGGCGCCCAGAGCTGCGTGGCCACTGCGCCATGTTCAACCGCGCCGAATGATTGAGCAGAATCGTTCTCAAAAGTCGCAACATCGACTTCCACCTGAGCACCCACATGAACATGCGGCCCGGCGATGAAATTATTTGGCAACAAATGTCCAAGTTGTTGAACAATAACCGCCGGCCATTGCCCGTGGACTTCTTGATAAGTCGATTTCCGGGAAAGCGGCGGGTGAAAGTGATCGCGAAGTGGCAAGATTGAATGGGCTCCTACTAAAGCATACTGCTGCGCCGCGGTCGGTTCAATCGCGTCGGTTCAGTACGATGGCGTAAACGAAAGACCCTCTGCCAGACAGGCCCAAATGCGTGCTCCGATTTTTTTGTGTTTTTTGATCGTCGCCAACTTCGTCGCTTTCACGTCAAGCATGCCAACCCGGTTGCGTCGGCGTTTATACCGTAACTGCCTTCCGCTTGTTACGGCCAACTTTTAAAGTCAGGGCAGCCGCAGGCTGGCGATCGTGAATGGTATCTGTTGTTGTTCGAGTTGATAAAAATCTCGTACGATACTCATATCAATTCCGGCCCTATGTCGTGCTTCGCCAAGCGTCAAGCCACGTAAATCCTTCAGCGATTGCTTGTACAAGTTCACCGCACCGGTCTTCGTGCCACACTGCACCCCCAGATCGAACGCCGGCTGTAAGAATGTCGGAATGCGATACGGTTCGGGATACAACCGGGCGAGAATCATCTTAAAGAGAGACGCTTCGATTCGTTTAATCTTTTTTGCCGTTCCCATCGCGAACCCCAACACGAACGCTTCATCTTGGTCTTGCAGGCCACGGCCCAACAATACGTGCAATACATCGTGATCTTCCAAATCGACTGCGCCGCGAAATCTGAGTCTGCTGGTCGGATTTTCAAACAACTTGACGATCCAAGGAATCGCAATGTCGGGTGCGGCGGGCATGGAAAGGATGACTTCATCAACCGTCTTTTCATCATTGCGGATCCCAGGATACCAAGCCAACCATAGTGATGTGTCGGTATAAGAATCTCGTGGTCGCCCTTTACTGTCAAACAGCCAGGCGCTGGTATCAAACAGTCGCAGGATCGTGTCGGGTTGAGGATGATTGGCAGCGGTGATAACAGCCGCTGAGGCGACCCGGTTAAACGCTTCCAGTACAACACCTTCGGCCTCCAGGCTTTTGATTGGCGGCGGAGTGTCTTCCGTTTCGAGGATCGCGAGTTCCTGGACCAATTCTTTCGACCAATCTCGCAACACTTTTTGGTTGTTCGCGCGGTAGTCGGTTTTTAGCAATCCGGCATGATTAGCCGCTCGCAGCGTAGCAATCGTCAACGCGGTATCCAGATTCGTTGCGGTCGCACGTCCGGAACCGGACCGCGAATCGTCCAAGGACGCTTCCCGGACCGCGACGACGCATCGAAATTGGTCGGCCTCGGCCACACGTTGTTCGACATGTGACAGCACCAGCGGCCGAACGCACAGTTCGCCGATCGCAGCGACGATCGCATCGACATTTGATTTTCCCGTTCCCGAAATCGTTGCCGATAACCCTTCCAGCATTCGAATCGCCAGTTCGCAGGTGCACGATTGATCGTTTGAGGACGTCACCGTGACTGCCACGATCTCGGTCGTCGCCACGCGAACGGGGAACAACGTTTCGTCGAAATTTTGCATTAATGGATTTTATTAGAAATGCGGTTGTGTGAACCAACGATCGTGTCTGGATTCGGTTAATCTCCAATCGATTCGTTTTGTGATTTCGCATTGATGAGCTCATGATAACGCGTCAAACGTCTTACGGAAATCATGGCTGGTAATCCGAGTATTGGCAGGAACATCGCACCAGCGATTATCCCGGACCAACGGGCTTTCGTGTAGTGCGACTGAAAGTCGGCATGCGGGACATTGCTGATTCGAATCATCGTAACGAACAGCCAGGTGAGCAGTGAGCACCAGACGGTCATGCCAAAGATGTTTGAGATTATAGGCCGTTCGTCGATAGACTGAGTGGCTGCGGTTCCGATGACAAGCAAGCCGACGTAGGCTAGCCCGACGAGTCCCATGCGGTGATAGTACTTTTGTACGTGATGTAAATACCAAGATGCATCCCTATCGCCTCGTTGATTGGTTGTAGCAATGTGAGGTGGAGCGTAGGGGTTGGTGTCAAAATTCATTCTTGCCCCTGTTACGTGCTTCTGTTACTGCCGTTGCGGCGTTTTTGCGATGCTAAGACGGTGCGCAGATCCTTTGACCACCAGGGTACAAATTTGAG
>DNWZ01000661.1 GCA_003506095.1 Planctomycetaceae bacterium
CCTTCCCACGTCCAATCGAAATCGATCGACTTGCCGACGTGGACAACGTAAACCGGTCCGCGGTCTCGCTCTGCAAAAACGCTTACATTTCGGCACCGCAAGCGTTTCCACTTGCTGCAATCACGGAACTCTTGGCGAATCGCCGACGCGGCGTCTTTGACAAGCTCGTCTTCGGCATGCGGCAAAAGCAGTTCGCTGCGAAACCGGGCCGGCCGATAATCGGCACAGGACGCCATCGACATCGAATGTTCGTCATCGTCGATGTTGTCTTCCATGATGGAAAAGCCTTTTCGGATAGGCCTTCGCTCCATGCCCCGGCACACAGGGCATGTCGCTACAATCGTGTTAGTGTTGGTAAACGCTTTCGCCGCTGATGGTAACGTCTTAACGGTTTAGCTGAAAGCGGCTTTGGGTTTCGCGATCAACGCGTTCGCCCGACGGAGGAGAGGCATAATGGTTCAACATGTATTGCGATGTTGTCTATTGATTGCTCTGCCAATCGGTTGTGCTGAGATTGTTCACGGTCAGGATACGGGGACATTACGGGCACGATTTGTGTTTGGTGGCGTTGCCCCCGAGGCGGAGAAAATGAATGTTAATATTGTCCAACGGGATCAACTTGGACACAATGCGAACCTTAACTTCTTCGCAAACAATGTTTTTGCCGGAGCTGTACCCCCAGGCGGTCCGCAAAGCATCAAGATCGAGAAGGCTGAGCCCGCGCCGATTCCGATTGATTGCAATGTTCACGCTTGGATGCGTGCCTATTTAGTTGTTCTTGACCATCGGTTTGTGAGCGTTAGTGATGACCAGGGGAATATTGAGATCAAGGATTTACCAGCGGGCAACGAGCTGGTGTTTCGCTTGTACCATGAATCTTTCCGCAAAGCGCTCGTGGAGCTTGAGATGAATGGGCAGAAGGTGACGCTAGACCGCAACCTGATCCGTCTTATGATCAAGCCGGGAATGAACGACCTAGGCACAATCGTGATTCCGGCTGCTCTGCTTGGGCTTTAGTTCGCAGCCGCCAAAGAAGCGGCCATGGGATGTTTCCCGCCAGTTACCCAAAGACCCTTCTAATGAGGGTGGCGTTGATATCTTCCGGGTATTTCAATCGATATCGCTACGTTCGCCTGTAGAAGGCAAATTTAACCGCCGAAAACATGCGAAGGCCAATTGCCGACACGCGTGTCGCGTATCAGGCTTCCGTCATTGTTCTGGTTGATTTTGTTTTCTCGCATTTTTCGGGTCGTTAATGGCTGATTCGAATCTCGTTTACGTAGCGATTGTGCCGCTTGTTTTCCTGTTAATCGGGATTGTTCCGTCTCGCATCGCTGATGACCAAGTCAGTCGCACGCGACAGATTGCCATCATCGCCAGCTTTTTGGGCCTGTTCTTGTCAGTTGTCGCGATGGCCTATCTGTTCTTCTTTGGATTCCGGTCCGGGATTTGGTTTTTAACCTTCGATATCGGATCGGTCCCCCTAGGGATCTACTTCGATTCGCTTTCGTCTATGATGCTGGTATTAATCCAGTTCATCGGGTTGGTCATCGTCTCTTACAGTCTCCGCTATCTTGATGGCGAAGCAACTCAGGGGCGATTTCTTCGATGGATCTGCTTTACAATCGGTTCAGTTTCTTTAATGGTGGTCTCGCATCATCTTGCGATGTTCGCGGTTGCTTGGATGATGACCAGTCTTGGATTGCATAAGTTGCTGGTCCATTACGGTGATCGCAGGCGAGCGGTTGTCGCAGCGCGGAAGAAATTGCTTATAAGTCGTTTAGGCGATATCTTTCTTTTGTTCGCGATCTTAATAACCTACCAATGCTTTGGAACGCTCACCTTTGCAGAGATTTTTTCAATCACTGAATCGATCCGCCAAAGCTCGTTCGATCAACCCATGGCCGCTTGGATCGGTCCATTGCTGGTTCTGGGGGCGATGACCAAATCGGCGCAATTTCCCTTCCACAGTTGGTTGCCCGATACGATGGAGGCTCCCACTCCGGTATCGGCGCTGATGCACGCTGGCATTATCAATGCTGGTGGTTTCTTGATTATCCGATTGAGCCCTTTGGTTTCGCTTTCGTCCGTGTCATTGCAGTTCTTAGCAGTGGTCGGTGCGATCACCGCGTTGTTTGGCGCGGCGGTGATGTTAACGCAAACATCTGTCAAGAAGTGCTTAGCCTACTCAACCATTGCCCAGATGGGTTTTATGATGCTGCAGTGCGGCTTGGGAGCGTTTTCCGCTGCTCTTTTGCACATTGTGGGGCACTCCTTGTACAAAGCCTATTCGTTCTTGAACGCAGGAAGCGTTATCGATAATGCGGGTCGACTTCAGACGGATATTGAACCGGTGAAGTACGGTGACATTGGCTTGATACAGCTTGGCTTTCAACAAGTGTTGGCGATTGTGATCGCGACCACTTCCCTGTTGATACCGATCTACTTAATCGATTTAGACTGGTCGTCGAAGCCGGGCGCTGCGATCCTTGGACTGGTGCTGATGTTTGCGATCGCTAGTGCGAACCTTAAAGCGATGCGGTCAAACCGATTGAAGCCACTTTTGGCAACTGTTGCCGGATCGATAGTGACGTCTTTTGCGTACTGCGGCGGGTTTTTGGTCATGGAAGCGGTGCTCGCGACGACTCGGTCTTCTGTTTCGCTGCAGCTGATTCCATGGCAAACGCCCCTCGTGATCATCCTGGCCGTCGTGTTCGCCTTGCTGTTTGTTTTGCACAGTGGAATCGACCGATGGCGGCAGACTCGGCTGATGCAACGGCTTTATGTAGCGACATTGAACGGGTTTTATTTTGATGTCACCGCACAGCGATTGTCCGAAAGAGTTTGGCCCAAGAAAGCGATCGGTGGCTCAGCGGAATGAACTGCGGAGAGTGAACGCTCGGACGCGATTCATGCAGGAGCGGATCCTTTTAACATCATGTCCTACACATTTTCTGAAAAGCAAAACTTTAATCATGTCACCCGCTGTATTAAACAACGAGTCATCCATCTGTAAACAGGATGTCGTGTCTGGCGCCGTTTCAAGCAGAATGAGAGACAAAGAAACCCAGCCTTCGAAAGCTGATCGTTTGACGGCCACCCTAACGCATATCCAAGCCAGAATTGCGCCGCTTTGGCCACTTCAAGATTTCGTTGCGGTTAATCCGTTTGTCGGTTTGACAAATCATTGCTTCTTAAGCGTCTCCGGCCAACTGGAGCGGGTCTGCGATGGAACGATGTTTCCAGCAGCAGAACATTTTTTCGACAAGCTTCGCGCCAACGAAATATGGCCTGATGACCTTGAAAAGGCGCTGAAACAATGCAGCCAGCAGTATCCGCAGTGGTACGCCGGGCGCTCGGTGAAACGCCTGCTATCGATCGTCCTGCTTGCTGGCGGTAAATCAAATCACAAGGAATCAAGCCAACGATACTTCACGGTTTCGCACTGCGCTGATCGCAGGTTGGGCGAATGTTGGACAGATCGCATCGTTGACGAAATTTCCAAAGTATGTTCGGTACATTTTGACGAGGGCCAGGCTATGTGGCCAAGCCCTTGGAAGGGAATGTCGCTTTTTCAAGCTTGGAAACAGATTGCGTCTCGCGACCGAAGGATGGAGAAGTGGGGTATAAAGAAGTTTCGTCAATGGGTTTCGTCGCTTCCATCATCGCCCACGGAAGCGATTCTACGGCTGTTGGAGGTTGTGAATATCCCTGCGGAACACGTTGAAGATTGGTTATGGTGCCAAGCCCTGTCTGTTACCGGTTGGGCGTCGCATGTCCGGTACAGAACGATGCAGGATGGGTCGACTGGCGAAGTGGATAACGATCTTATTTCATTGATCGCGATTCGATTGGCATACGATGTTGCAATCTTTCAAGAAGTTTGCGACCGTGACGAGTGGCGAATGTGGCCGGTCGACCACTGGAGTAATGATAACGGTACGTATGATGCTAACGTGCCAAACGACAGGTTGTTGGTTGGGCATTGGCTGCAAGTCTCGGCAGAAATGGCTTACCGCCGGCAACTCATCAGTGCATTGGCGCACCAACAATGTTTGCATGTGGACAGCGCGGAGGCTGTTGCCGTGCCGCCCAAGCGAATTCAGATGGTGTTTTGTATCGACGTGCGATCGGAAGTGATCCGGCGCCATATCGAGGCGGTTTCTGATAACATTGAAACTTTCGGTTTTGCTGGGTTCTTTGGGGTTCCGATGGCTTATCGCCCAACCGCGTCCAAAGATCCTGTGTCGCAGTTGCCGGTATTGTTGTCGCCCGCGTTTGAAGTGAATGAGGGGATGCGATTTTCAAGCTCCGCTACGCGCTGCGAGCGGCGCGAATCGTGGATTGATCGGCGCAGAGATCGTCGGACATTTGGGAAGCTAATCAAGGCGGTTCAGTCGTCTGCGAGTTCGTGTTTCTCGTTTGTGGAGGCTTACGGTTTAGCCTATTTTTCACACCTGACACTCGCGTCGATTGGGATTGCGGACACGAGAAAGCCTGGTCGTTATGATGGGGTTCGCGGTAAGGATCGACCGCGTCTGGGGCCAGTACTCGATAGCGTCGCCGTAGGGCCCGGCATCGAAGTTTTGGACTTTGACCGTAAGGTTGCGGTCGCAGGTTCGATTTTGCGAAACCTCGGGTTAACCAGCGGTCTCGGTCGATTGGTAGTGCTTTGTGGGCATTCATGTCAAACCGTCAACAATCCTTACCGTGCCGGTTTGGATTGTGGAGCGTGCGGCGGGCATTCTGGCGAGCCCAATGCGCGGGTGGCTGCGGACTTGTTGAACGATCAAGAGGTTCGCAAAAGTCTAGCTGTGGCGGGTATTGATATTCCGGCTGATAGTCGATTTATCGCTGCGGTCCACAACACAACGACGGATGAGATCGAGTTTTTTGATGTTGCGGATTTGCCGCAGTCGCATTTGAGCGACTTGAACGAACTGAAATGGATTGTTGACCAGGCAGGCAAAATGACTCGAATCGAAAGAGGCGAGCGGATGGGGAAAATTAGCGGTGCTCAAGTTGCCAGTCGAGCAAGGTTTTGGTCAGAGGTTCGTCCCGAATGGGGGCTTGCCGGCAATGCCGCGTTTATCGTGGCGCCGCGATCGCGTACGCTCGCACTCGATATTGGTGGGCGAGCATTCATGCACAGCTACGATCACAAGCGAGACGTTGACGGTAAAGTCTTGGAATTAATCATGACGGCACCGATGATCGTAGCCAGTTGGATTAATCTGCAGTACTACGCGTCATCCGTGGACAATTCATTCTTTGGCAGCGGTAATAAAGTTTTGCATAATGTTGTTGGTCAATTTGGCATACTAGAAGGAAACGCTGGCGATCTTAGGGCGGGCTTGCCGTGGCAGTCGGTTCATGATGGTGAGCAATTGCAGCACGAACCATTGAGATTATCGGTGATTATCGAGGCACCACGCGAAGCGATTATGGAAGTGGTTGAAAACCATCGAAATGTGCGAGATCTGGTCGACGGCACTTGGATATCATTGACGGCAATCGACAATTCACGAGTGTATCGCTACGCTGCTGGTGGTACGTGGGAAGAGACGATGGCGTTGTAATTTGTACAGTTTGATTAGAGGATTCTGAGATGGTGTCGGCTAGCGTCTTGGCTTTGGATGTCGAGAAATTGAATCTCGACTGGGAGTGGATGCTTTCTGTATTGCGAAGCGTCTTGGAGGAATCTGGTGACGCCGCCTTGGCAAACCTGTTGCCCGACGCGAGTGAAAAGGTCAATGTATCGACAGTTTTGGCCGATTCGGTACAGTTGACTCAGGCCTATTCGATCGCTTTCCAGTTGCTGGGCATGGCCGAACAGATTTCTGCGGCAAGGTTTCGCAATGAGATCGAACAGGAAAAGGGCGTTGACCAATTGCCGGCGCTGTGGGGCGATGCGCTGCGTGAATTGAAGGAAAGTGGCGTATCGCAAGAACAGATTGCGGAGCACTTGTCGTCGATCCAAGTCGAATTGGTGTTAACCGCACACCCGACTGAAGCAAAGCGGGCAACGGTGCTGGCCCACCACCGCCGGTTGTTCGATCGGTTCGTTGCCCGCCACCGCGGCGACCTTACGGTTTGGCAAAAATCAGAAAACGAAGCCGCGGTGCGATCGTTGCTGGGGATTTTATGGCGAACCGGGGAAATCTATCTTGATAAGCCCGATTTGCAGTCCGAACGCAGAAACGTGATCGACTATTTGACTCATGTTTTTCCTGCTGCGTTCAAGCCGTTGGATCTGCGTTTGCGCCAAGCGTGGCAGCACGTCGGATTTGATCCTGAATTGATTTGCGACCCACTTTCGTTACCAAAGTTAACCTTTGGAACTTGGGTCGGCGGCGATCGCGATGGGCATCCGTTGGTGACACCGCAAGTGACAGCGGAAACCTTGATCGATTTGCGTCGTAGCGCGCTGGGGCTGTTGCAGCGTGAGATGACGGAACTGGCACGACTGCTCAGCTTGTCGGCCTACTGGATCGCGCCGCGCGGTGAGTTTCTGCAGGAAATCGCCAAGCGAGTCGACCTGTTAGGTGATATCGGGGCCAAAGCGATGTTGAGAAATCCCAATGAACCGTGGCGGCAATTCTTGAATCTAATGTTATCACGTTTGCCTAAGGTTTCAGCGAAAACCGATGGGCTGGCGCGAGTCGATGGTGACGACTTCAGGCCGATCGCACCCGATGAAAGATTTTATCGTACCAGCGATGAAATGTTGGTCGATTTACGAGTCTTGTATGACGCACTGGTTGGCGTATCGATGCGTGAGACGGCTGATTTCGCGGTGCGACCATTGATGCGAATCGTGCAAGCGTTTGGGTTTCACTTGGCCGTATTGGACATTCGCCAGAATAGCGCGATGCACGACAAGGCGATCGAGCAATTGTTGGTTGCGGCCGGGATGGCGGATTCGGACTATACGCGTTGGGACGAAGCGAAGCGAATCGCTTTTTTAGAAGCTGAATTGAAGTCGCAGCGTCCATTCTTGGTCGCGGGGCGCAGCGCCGGCAAGGAAGCTGATGCGGTGCTGGGGGCGCTGAGCGTCGTGCGACAGTACTTGCACGCGTTCGGTTCCGAAGGGC
>DNWZ01000560.1 GCA_003506095.1 Planctomycetaceae bacterium
GGAGAACAACTTCTTCTGAAAGCGTTTACCAGCGTAACCCAGAAAATACCCACGGCAAACCGCGGCCCTCATTGCGGACGGTATCCATCGCCGATCCGTTTTGAAGTTTCTGATGAGGCCGTGTTCTAATCGTCGTCTCAGCCTTCTGATTTGGCGATGTCAAGCGTCAACAAGCGGTGACCGGTACTAAGCATCGCGTCACTGCGGTGTCGTGACATTTTTGTGATGTTCGGCCATGCGGCGACCTTTGCCTGCGTCGCCACCAAAGACAAGCCGCTTCGCACATCGGGTAACCATGCGTGTCGCTGATCGAGGGCCTGTCTCATGGCTCGCTGCATCGATTAACCAAAATCAGTATCGGCTAGAAGATCATTTCGATCAACGCCGACCGCCTCGATTCATCATCCTGAAGCCGATTGAGGGTTCACAGAATGTCAAAATCGGCTTCCGCAGCAGTGACCTGCCCCACGACCCGCCTATCAATCGCATCGGCGGTGCTACGGCTTCTTTTCCAGCTCGTCGAGCTGCTTGCCAATTTCTTCGGCTTCGGCCCGCTTGAAGTCGCTTTTCTTTCGATTGACGGTCGACAGGTCGTATGATTCCTGCATCAACTTGTTGTACTTCTCTTGCAGCTTTTCTTTGCTATTGCTGGATCCGAACATTATCCCTTTCCTCCATCGTGTTCCGGTCTTCTTTTGAATCGATTGAGAAAGTATGCCTATTCGTCAATAGCGATCGAGTCCGGCCATTCGCGATTAACCAGCCCAAAAGCGGTGCCGGCACTGCCTGGGCTTGGATCGACGCTTATCGAAACAACGCAATCACGGGGTTATGGTCGCTGAGTTGATTCCAGTCGTCGCCGGACAGCAGGTCACACCAGACAAGGCGTTCACTGCGAAGTTGCTGGTGACCGAGTGCAGCTGACGGGAAATGAGACCATGGTTTTGGAAGGTCGATTGTTGGCCTCACCCTTCTGAACATCCAGGCGTCAACACCGCCAGTTGAAGAACCAGTAGCGGTAATCATCGACCAATTGCCGTTCGGCCCCCAGTCCCTTCACTTCTAGGTCCGCTAGCGGAGCGTCGCCCCGTTTTCTGCCGATCTTGATTTCGCAAATCAGACCATAGTGTTCATCCAGTCGCTCATCTTCGTCATCGCAGCCCAATCCGGCGACCGCGACCGCTTGTGTCGTCGTGAAGAACCGCCCGGGGTTTTTCTTGCCCCATGCCTCGAATGGGAACGATAGGTTCTCAGCGAGGTAGTCACGGTATGCGCGCAACGTGTCGGTCTTTACTTCAGGAACAGGATCATCATGCGTCAACCCGAAAACCAACCGGATGCGGTCGTCCTGATTCTTCATGTTCAGAGGCTTAGTCTGAATCTCAGTTGGCTGCATGATATTGACCGGTCCCCCCTCGTCGGCTTCTAGGTCATGCTCGGCAAGCCACATCTGCATCATGTCCAGCCCATCCCTTTCGCAGCGTTTACGGTAAATGGCGGCCATGCTGTTGAGCGTTTGCCGATTCCAGCGAACGAGATAAAAGCACGGATCACCACCCTCTAGATCGGCAACTTGTCCTGCCCACCCACCAATCGGAATATCTGGGTAATCAGGGTCGGCAATGCCGAACCGTACTCGAACCTTATGGCCGATCGCAAACTTCGCGGATGAGAATTTATTAGATGGCATTGATCTTTCCATTAACGCCCAATTTAGCCCGTCTGCTGGGCAACGGGAACTCGAGCGTGACGGTGGTCGCGACCGACTGTGATTTTCATTCTCTTGAGCTGCCGGGCGGATGCTGCGATCAGCAAGCTCGCTTTGCGGCAAGTCGATACTCCTTGCTCAAGTCGATCCCGATGTCAGTATCAGGGGCGAACTGCTGGAAGGCTGCGTACATAATCGAAATCAAATGCAGGCCGGTATAATCTCCAGCCCATGTTTTGATCTGGTACTTCTTTGCGGGATCGTTGATGTTGAGCCCCTTGTTACCAAGCAGTGTGAGCTCAAGTGCAAGGTTTTGAATCTGCGACAGTTCCATTGACTTGAATCGCTCAAGGGCATTCTGCATGTACTGCACCACATCTGGCCGAATGTCGCCCGATAATCGAAACGCTTGTTCTGATTTCTTGGTCAGACGCGATTTCGCTAAATCAACCAGATGCTCAGGGCCACCTGTCCTTATCGCACTTCGGTAGTGAGCCTCGGATTCATTGCCTCGGCCAAGCTCTGTGAGACAGTCGCCATAAGCGATCATCATCGCGATATCATCTGTCGCGACAGCAAGGCACTGCCGGATCGCCACAAGTGCGTCATCAAATCGCCGCTGCTTCATCAAGGCCCCGGCCAGGTTCCTTAGTGCCCATCTATTGGCAGGTTCGAGTGTGATGGCTTTTTTGAGCCAGCCTTCGGCAATCAACAGATTGCCTCTTGCGGCTTCAGCCACACCAAGGCCAACTAAAGCATGGACGTGATCGGGGGCATAATCGACGGTCTTTTCGAGAAGTTCGGTCGCTTGCTGATATTGTCCCATCTCGCTGTAAGCAAGCCCGAGTCGATACAGCGTGTCGATGTCGCTGGGGTCTGTATGGTAAAGCGTTGTGAGTATGGGTAGCGACTGCTTGACTTGCCCGGCATTGAGCATGTCAAGTGTTTTTTGCTTCGGGTCTTTCCAATTCGTGTCCTTGGTCCACAAGACTTCAATCTCTCGGCTGGCGTCATCAATGACAACCCTAGCCTTGCCGCCGAACCCCTTGAACTGTTTGGCAAAAAACTCTGTTATTTTGGACTTGAAGTCGTCCGAACCGACCGCTGGCGTTGGATGGTCGAGCAGGGAGCGGTCAAAGTCATCGAAGCCAAGTTTGAACGAAAATTCCTGTGACATTTATCGACCTTCCGTTTCAAACCAACGGTCAAGGCCGGTGTACTTTGCCCAGGCGTCAACAAGTTCACGGTCATGATCGGAACTTGCCGGAATCTGTTCGTGAAAGGTAAGTAGTGCCGATGCCGCTTCGCCATAGCCGGCGGCAACGTAGGGGGCAAAAACCATCGGTGCGTTCCAAAGTCCGGCGAAGAACTTAGCGAACGCCGCGTTCATTGTTGCATTGGGTCGGATGATCTCATCCGGTGACAGCACTTTGGCTCGCGGGCTTAATGCCCCCATATTTTCTTGAAGCTGACGATCAATGCTTTCGTGCTGCAGTTCCGAGAGTTCGGGATGGGCGTCGTGAAGGTGTTTGTCGATTCGCATCGTGATTGGCATGGATCGAAGTTGCAGACCAAGCCCATTGCCAAACTGCTTAGCCAGTTGTGGTACCAGATGACTCGGAATGTCGTCTTTCCCGCGGTGGTGTCGCAGCATCAAATCAAGCACGTCCTGGAGCATATTTGGCTTGGACGCGAGATTGAACTGGGTGGACGGATCAGCTTGAAGCGTACGAAGTGCGAACTCACACTCGTAGGCCACCAGATATGGCAAGACAGACTCTTGCTCTGGCTTGTAGCGGAGCAGGTGGGCTGGTTGATCGTCGGACGCGATTTTGATGGTCGCATGACCTGCAAACGTGGCATCGCTCAGCAGGATCACTGGCTTGCCACTTGCGACCTCCACTCGCTCGATGAATTGTTTCTGAAGTTGGCGTAAATCCAAGGAAAAGGCTCCAAACAGGCAAATCGTCGTCAAAATGCCATTTTATCGGCTTAGCCGTGGGCCGGATACCCAGAGCTTGCTGGAGGTGGCAGCGAGAAAGAGAGCCGCTCTGGCAGCTTGTTCAAAAACAGGTGTTGGATCAGGCAGAGCTGCCGCGAGATGGCCATGAGGGTAAATGCGGTTGACAAAAATAGCGGATCTGAATTCGCAGGTACCCGGTATTCATGCGGCGAATCTTTTCACACAGAAAACATGACGCGGCAGAGCGTCATGCTAGAGTGGCCGCTTAGAACAATCCCGGCAACGCACATCGGGAAAGAGTGCCGGGTGCAGAACGCCGCAAAAACGAGCGGAAATGATTTGCTCGCAACGTAAATGTTTTCGATTAAAGCCAATATTTGACCAAGCGTTGACAAGAACTTTCGATGGCTTCATGAAACCCTCTGCGAAACCGGTCGGTAAGCGGGCGATTTTGAATCACTGATCTACGCTTCCGTTTTGCGGCAAAACTTTCTGGTCTGATTCACTCAGCTTACTAATCGGCACGGTGGCCAAGCTCCCGTCCTTTCGCTCCAGCTTGACG
>DNWZ01000450.1 GCA_003506095.1 Planctomycetaceae bacterium
GATTCTCATGCAGCGGTGTCCCCAAAGTGTGCCGTTGGTGTGCGTTGCTATGAAACATCAGAGCTTCCATTTCGTGACAGTATTCTATTCTCCTGTTTGAGAATCCTTCAGTCGATCTTTGGCAAGCGAACATCCAGCTTCGGCCGCACGCAGATAAAATACTTGAGCCTGCTGCGAATCTTTCCCTTCGCCCATGAGACCGTGTTCGTGGATCATCCCTTGGACGTACATGGAACAGCAATTGCCATTTGCGATCGCTAATTTGAGCCATGCACGGATCTCGATGTCCGGGGTGCGAGGGCTGTTTTTCATGTGGAGTACTGCGAGCATGTTTGTAGCCTCCGCATCACCGGCATGGGCAGCCTTCCGATACCAATGTTTGGCCTTATCAGAATCCTTGGGAAACAGTTTTCCTGCTTCTGCAAGTTCGCCCATCAAACGGAAGGCGACCGGTTCCGCCGCGTCAACGCCTCGCAGCAGCATCGCTTTGCCGTGCACTTCATGCCCCCTTTTGATCCAAACGTCCGCCAACTTTCCGTAGGCTGGCGTGAACCCGAGTTGAATGCATTTTTCCAGGCAAACGAGAGCCTTGGTTGTGTCGACATCACCTCCCAAACCAATCTCAAGCATTCGTGCCAAGTTATGAATCTGTTCAGGCTGAAGTTTGTCCGCGTCGAAACCCATCAAGTAGAAGCGTCGTGCCTGCTCAACATTTGATTTGACGCCCAGGCCGTGGAAATAGCAGTCCGCCAACCACGGGGTGGCACGCAGGCGGCCCAGTTGGACGGCCTGCCGAAACTGAAGAAAGGAATCGGTGGCTGCTACAGGGCCACCGATTCCGCGTGCCTGCATGATACCCAGTCCGGTCATCGCATCGGCGTCTCCCGCGCGGGAACCTTTCTCGAACCACTCGCGAGCCCTCACGTGGTCCACTTCGACGCCGAGCCCGCCAAAGTAAGCATTTCCTATAGCATTCATCGCGTCGCCACGGCCTTTGTCCGCCGCTCTTCGATACCATGCCAGAGCCTGCACGAGGTCTTTCGCGACACCGTTCCCGCTGGTATACCGATTTGCAAGCAAGAACATGGCGTATGCATCGCCTTCGTTGGCATTGCGTAGGCAAAGATCAAAGGTGCCATAGCTTTCCTTCAGTGTACCTAAAATCTTTTCAAGTTTGGTCGCGGTCTCTAGCACTTCCTGCTTCAGTCGATCAATCTCGACTTTTTCATCTTTAAGCTCATTGCCAGCTTTAGATTGCGCGGATGCACGGTACACCAAGAAGTTGCCAAGCATGGTAACGCAGATGAAATGCAAGGTCAGGGGCTGTAAGAAAGAGCGGAGGACAGAAAAAAACATCGTAAATATCCACTAGGGTAAAGAAGCGAAACCAATGCTGAATATCGTTTGGTCGTCAGGACAACAGCCGTGCAAATGCGTTACGACTTGGACAACTCCTCGAGTTTTTCTCGAGCCTGTTCTTGCAACCAGTCGGTGCCTTCGCCTGCCGCCTCGCGCAGCAGTGTTCCCGCTCGCTGCAGTCTCGGGTCTTCCCGATGTGCCTGGTAGAAGTTCAACCAACCGCCTCCGTACTTAAAGACCAGCCAAAGAAAGAACACGACCAGCGGGAGGCGAAGTAAGCGGAGCATCGGATTGCTTTCACGAGTTGACGTTACCGAACTGGACAGCGCCACTTATAGGTTGGGAATTCCGGCGAATCCCACTACTGTAGAATCAATGCTGCCGCTTGCCTTGCGGTTCACGTCGCAGCCTCTTCGCATGCTCCCGCAGTGGCTGGGAGCCCACACCATGTGGGCTATTGAGGCCTCGCTCCGTCGTGCCACCCTGCAAGGTTCCGCAGGACCGAGAGACGCTGCTGGGCAGCACGGCATCGCAGTCTTTTTATGCGGCGATCCTGATGGATTCCTGCGCCACTGCGGTGTGCGGTGTGGCCTCGTCGTGGTGACTTCTTGCGAACGGAAATGCGAATCGTTTGATTTGCCATCGTACTAACCGAATTTTACATGACTGTATTTGGAATAATCCGAGCTGAAAATTCCTCAAGCCGTGAGGCGATCGGGGAACAGCTACTTGGATAACTCCACGAGCCAGAGCCCGGTGACAGAGATTGGCAAAAAATGGATGGCCGAGTTTACGTTGCTGTAGTGGCAACTTGGCTTTCTCGCAATCGCGTCCGGTGATTCGCGTTCGCTCCCGGGGGCCAGGGTCCGAGCAGAGCCAAATAAACTGCTTCACAGGAGCCTATTGCCCTTTGTTCATCTTGTATGTGTTCTAATCTTTGCCGTAATCGCCCAGGCTTTGCACAAAAAGATTCCCCGGCATCTTGCTGTTGGCGACGCAAGATTTGCGACGAACGTCCTTGACAACCGCTCCCAACACGAAATCTTCCGTGACAAGAATACATCGCGCCCGGGGATTCTCACGTGCGATTGAAATAGCAGCGTGTACAATCGCTCCGTCCATGCCGTCTAAGCATTTTGGCTCGCGGTCACGAACAATAACGCCTCGTTTTTTATATCTATTGGCATAGTATTTGATCAAATCTTGAATCAGGCCCTCTGAAAGCATGTCATACGAGAGGGCGATTTCGTCATTGCTTGGAGCCTGTTGCCAAATCGAAACGTTTACCATTGGATTTAAGATCGCAACCGCAAACTGTTCTGCGACGAAGTGCCGTGTTCGATACCACGTGACATAATCTCTGTAATTGTATTGTGTCTCGTGAAACTGATCATTGTTCTGCTCGTGGGGACGGAAAATCCGCGTGTGCAAGAGTTGCCCGAGGATTTCCATCAGCACGGTGTGAGGGATAACTACTTGTTCCTTTCTTAAAATGGCCTCTGCTTTTTTTGCATTGGCTTTCACGTCGAAGCGACTGGCATGGGGCAGGGCGTGCTTGCGGACGCAGATAGGGTACAAAGCAGACGTATCAAGAATATGAATTTGGCTCTCGCGATTAGGCGCATTCATGGGTCACGTTTTCTCTCGATTTAGTTTATTCTTCTTCGGAATCAAATCCGTCGTTTGATCGTCCAGTATCCTCCAGCACTACCCCCGCCGTCGCCGCTCGATAGGCGTCTTCATCGGCTCGGAACAACTCGTTGCCTCCGTACCAATGCGCGGCCTCAAATACCGCGCGGCCAAGCGTTTCGACCGCATCCCCATCGTTGAGGTTGATCAATCGAAACGGGCGAGCGTTGACAATTCGCAAGATCGATTCACGATGCTGGTCTCCGTAACGGAAGGCAAAAACCACACTCGGTGTGGGCTGTATCTTGGCGATTGTATCGATCGCCGCCAGCGGTCCCGGCCTGCCGTCGGGTTCGTCTTGCAAGTAAACCACGGCTGCCGCTTGGCGAATTTCCGGCTGCCCCGCTCGTTCCTCTAGCTCCTCACGACTTACGAATTGAGCCTCAAAATCGCCGTGCTGTTTCAAGGCGTCTCGTAACTGATTTTCCGAGATGCTGCACTGCGGATGCCGATACACCAGCACTGTCCCCGACTTGCGTGGCTGCGGTAATCGCCAGCCGCTACGTGGACTGTCAACGGCTTGCTGAACCTTGGCAACAAGGCCGTCAATCGCGTGTTCATCACTTTTGTGGATATAGCCAAAAACATGGTGGTTGGCGACTTTGCTCCAATCGTCGGCCAGCCCCATGTTAGAAAACATCACGATGGCCGTGTTGGAATCTAGGCTGCGCATGACCTGTGCCAATCCTGATCCCCGCTCTCCCAGTGACAAGCCCGCTTCGGGAACATGGCTCATATCGATGTCCAGTACAAAGACATCAAAAATACGGGTGTTGAACAGAGCGGACGCTTCGGGCAGGGTTTTGACAGTCATGACGTCAAAATGCTCCGCCAGGGCTTTAATGGCGGCATTGACCGTCGCGGCTGATTCGTCCCCTGCTTCGTCGTCCAAGAAGAGAACGGAAGGTTTGTGATTGGTTTCTGACATGGTCGATCATTAAGGTAAGGTAAATTCGGTTTACCGAAATCCTGGACTGCTAATCCAATTTGGGTAAAGAGATTTCAAAGGTTGCTCCCTGCGGAGGTTGAACCTGACTGAGTGAAAGTGTGAATGTTTTATGCTGGGCTCGCACTGCGTCGGCCGCTTGGGTTAACCCCAAGCCTGTGTTCCCCTTGACGGGTTTCGAGGACGCGAAGGGAGCAAAAATATCGCCCAAGGCGGAGTCGACGCCGCCAGCCTGATCACGAATGATTAACTTACATTGTTGGTAGTCAATTGCCACCGTTAGTGGTGGTAATGGGGGCGTGATATTGCGACGTTCGTACGCCTCGGCGCTGTTGCGAAAAAGGTTTTCCAGAGCCAGGCCGAGCAAATCGGGGCAAAATTCCCATTCCGCCGGCTCGCCAACGATCTCAACGCACTGATCCGACCAACCAAAAGCTTGCAGTTTCGCGTTGACAATCTTCGCGGGGTCTTCCTGTTTCCATTGCTCAGGTGACGGCTGTTGCCCCTCGACCACTTGTTGCACCAGCAGTAAATCGCGGAACTGGCGGTCAAGTTGGAGAGCCAATCGCTGAGCATCCGCCTGCTGAGCAGTCTGTTTCAGGAGCTGCTGCATGATTTGCCGGATGTTTCCCATCCGATTCCGGGTATCGTGACCAAATCGCTTAATCTGCAATGTGGTCGCTGCCAGCCGCTGGACGTGCAGGGTCATCCGCTGAGCATACGGATCCTGCGGTCGTACCCGCAGCGCGGCATCCAAGTAATCGAGTACGCGTTGGTATCTTTGCTGTTCGTCTTCGCCAGATTTGGGAAAGAAGTAGGCTAGATCGGCCAACAGATTGAAGAGCATTGCTTTCTGTGCGGGCAGTTGTTCCTGGGGAATAGCTTGCAGGGTTCCTTCAGCAATTTGCTGGGCGATGATATCATTGCAGGGATGTTCCACATCACGCCGCATCAATTCAACGACTTTGATGGCGCGATCCACCAACTCCTTCCTGCCCACTTTCGTTTGGGCTGCATCGAGGAAGCGTTGCAAGTAGCTGGTGGCTAGTTCGCTTCGGTTGGTCGTCTCGGCGATGTGCTTTGAGTACTTGAGCGAGTCTTCGAAGCAATCAAGCGTTGGGATGGCAGCGACATTCTGCTGGGGAACGCAAGCCAAGAGCTGCAGGTAGCGATCAAGATTTTGGTAAAACAAGTCGCCATCGCGATCGCGCGCGTTACCCCGTTCGGCCAAATCCAATAAGCAACTGGCGATATTGCGACGCGCACGCAACTCTTGCAGCTCGGTAATCTCCTGACACCGTACGAAGTGCTGGAACTGTTCGAGTGCGGTTTCGTAGTGTTCATTCCTGAATTCGACCAAAATCTTGTCAAAGACGGCTTGGAGGTCGCTCGCCGGAGGTGTCGATGGCAGAGTCATGTTAATTCCCGTTCACTGCTAAGGAGTTGTTGGCGTTTCCGTTGTATTGTACCCGTGTCTATTTGGCCACAGGTTGCCGGGAACGGCTTGATCGTTGCTCCGCCAATGCGGAATCGTACGCTTGCGGGACCGCAAATAAAGCGACTTGGCAGGTCTGATATTGGTTCCAGAGCTGCTCTTCGGCCAAGCTGGCGGCGGTTTTAACCAATTCGCGATTCAGTTTGACACGTGCCCTGACGTACGCGCTGGCATGGGTGCGCACTGCATCACGCCACCGTTCTGCGTCGATCGCGTTTGTCCTGGATTGTGGCGGAGCAGCAACCATCGTAGCCAGCGCGGTGCGCAGTGAGGTTTCGGTCGCCAAGCCAGCATCGGCACCCGCGTTTTCCAACCACTGCATCAGGCTGCTTTGCAATGACTCGCCCCCGGCGGCGTGCTGGATTTGAGCAGGCATTGTTGACTCATGCCCGAGAATCAGGTCGATGCAGCGGTTCAGGGCTGCCACTTGTAATCGTAAACCTGCCGGGGTGCGCACCACTTGTTCTTCGCGTGCGGGTAACGACCGAATCTTGGACCAGATGCGTTGATATCGTTGTTGCTGTTGGGCGAGCCGCATTTCCTGACCTGGCCGGCCACTGTCATTCCAAATGGCTTGGCAAACACCCAACACAAACTTGGGATTGAGCTGGGGAAATGCCTGCTGACAGTCCGCTTTCCCCATGCGACGCTGCAACCGCAGACGCAACAATAACCATTTCCCGAGGATTCGCGCGGCATACCCCAGAGCCAAACACCGGCGTTTCAACTGGCGAGTTAGCGACAACTGATAATCAAAGTCCAATGAAGCATCCTCCCGAAGTAGCCGCTATCGTTTGCAGGAACTCACCAAACTGAGGGTCGAAGTAATCATTCACCGCAACTACGGTGATGGGGATTTCGAATTCGTCTGACGCGACAAACTCCTTGATTCGCTGGACCTGCGCAGCGTCAAACCGCTGATGTCCCTTGGCCGTCGGTGCTCCATCGGTTATCAGTACAATGCTGGTTGGCTGCAAACGGGCTGCTTCACGGAGCGCAGTTTCGGTCAAGGTCAAACCGTCGGGTTTCAGTGATTCTAAGAAATGGGTAACGTTCTGGTTATCCTCGGGTTGGCTTGCCCACCGCGAATCGACGGGAAAGTGACTGAGCTGCTCATTGAAGGCGATCACGCGAAAGCGTACGACGGGCAGCCCCTGAATCCAAGCTTCAACTTGGTTTTTGACGTAGCCCCACGCCGTCCCATCACCACCCCAATTGGCACGATATTGACCTTTTTTCGGCTGATTTAAAATGCTGCCGCTAATATCCACCAAGAAGATCGTATGATCCATGTTTCCCTGGATGCCCAGTAATTTCTGGCGGATCAGTTTTTCCTGTTTTTGCTTTCGGGAGTTCTCAGCACGTTCCCGCGCCCACGAGGCTGATTGGTCGGCAAGATTTTTGGCGGACTGGGCCATGTCACTTTTCAACTTTTCATTCTCCTCGTTCAGGGAATTCGTTTCGCCAATCAGTGCCTCAAAGTCTGCCTGCAGCTTTTCTCGCTGCGACCGCGGCTGGTAGTCGGCCAACAAGCAAACGCCTGCCAAAGTCGCGATCGACACGATCACAATCATGGCTTCGGCTAACATCCAGCCCATCATATTGTTCGATTTCATTTTGCGACTCTGGACAGATAATTCGTTTCCTCGGGTTCATACTGAAGGACTTTGTGGGACGCGATTTCTGCGAACTGATCCAATACTTCGCCCATCTCATTCACTTGGGATCCGATTTGGCCGATATCGGCTTGTGTGCCTCGCAGGTCTTTGCGTAGCTGCTTCAACTCGGATTGCAACTCCACCGCCAGGTCCTTGAATTGGCTGATCGCAGCGACGCAATCGCCAGCAGCGGTTCCCAATTGGTGAAATTGATGACTGTTTTTCGTGGTTTGTTGTTCTAAGTTTTGGCAGCGTTCATTCAAGTCCGCGATAGTCGAAATGGTTTGCTGCACCGCGTGATTAATTTCGGCCGGTGCATCGGTCGTCGCCCACCACTGAGATAGTTTTTCGAAGATGCTCAGATCCTGAGGAGCATTGCTACTCGCTCCTGCCGACAAGATCACGAAAAACGCCACTCCCAGCACCAAGGGGATCAGCGCCGAGGTGACAAAACTCGGCAAAGATGCAAGCAATATTTCGACCACATCTTGATTGCTGTCGGTGCTGTCGGCGAGTATGTCGTGGAGCGAGAAAGCATCGATCGTGATCGAGCTAAGTCCCGATAAAAAGAACAGGAAATAGACCGTGCTGGCCCGCTGTGTTGGTTCTTTCGCGCCCGCCGTCAACACCAACAGAGGCATCAAATAGCAGATGAACCGGATCTCGGGTGCCGAGATGGAGATCAACTGAATAACCGAAATTCCCAACACCGCCAGGATCGTCGGTCCCCGCAACGACACGGACGTTGTTACAGGAACTTGAGCGGGCTGCGGGGTTGAAGTGGTCATGCGAAAGGATTCTCTATGATTGCGTTTAGCAATATGGGAAGTGTATGTTGGCTACTCGTCACTACGATTGACAATCCTCTGCGCGGTCGCGATGTGCATCGCGTTAGATGCCTCCAGCGCTCGCTGCGCCAGTGGACTATCCGAAGAGCGTAATCGCTGCTCGCTGGACGCTTTGGATTCAAAGATGCGGATCAGCGAAACGGCTGTTTGCTCATCGTTTTGCGCGCGAATCTCCTGCAGCTCTGAGTGGTGCTCCACGAGCGCACGATCAAACGCGGTTTGTACGATAATCTCGGATTGGAGCTTGCTTGTTTGCACCGATTCCTCGATTTGAATCTGCCGCAGCTCCAGC
>DNWZ01000462.1 GCA_003506095.1 Planctomycetaceae bacterium
GATTTGCTGGGGCCGTCGAGCTATCGGTTGCAGATGACCAAGCCGCAGGTTTCGTCCGGTGGTGGCGGACGTCGATAATCGGTTTACCCGACCGGCGGGACAACATCGATCGGCGGCGGTACCATTAACCGCTGGTCATCAACCATCTGGCCCCAAAGAGAATGTAGTACTGCGTGACGTAAGTCGTCAGCGGATAGCGACCTAGCAATGCGAGCCAGCGGACGGAAAGTTCAGGCGAAACGCTGGCCAGCGCGACGATACAGGTCGCTGGGATGGCGAACAATAAAACGAACAGTGGTGGAGCGGGGACAGCAGCCAACCCCGCCACGGTGACGACGGCGGCAGCCAAGATCGCTTTTTGGAATCCGTACAAACGAAGCACCATTCCGATCGCGACCAGGCTGGCGGTCAGTGTGAGCGGATAGTCGAGCAAGTTCAGGGTCGGGTCGTATTGAAACAGCACAACCGCCAGCAGCATGGCGATGAAGTAGCGTCCCAGTACCAAATAAAGCAGGCTGCAGGCCAGGAAGCTGACCAAGATTTCCAGTCGTCCGTATTCCGGCACGAACAGCAGATTGGCCGCGAAGGCTGCGACCAGGATCTGAGCGGGCCTGCGGAACGCGGCCCAGGTGCTTCGATTTGGCGCAGCGACTTTCGTCGTCGTTTTTCGCTGAGACAGCGATAATGACGGATCAATCAGGAAGAAACCGAACACAATTGCGAACAGCGGCAGGGCGAGCCGTGTAACCAGACGGACGTTGTCGGTACCGATCGGGATATCAAACGAAATGACGGCGACGTGATCAACGATCATCAGAACGATTGCCAGCCCCCTAACGCTATCCAAGGCTGCGTTTCGTCCCTTGGGCGTCGTTGCGGTGGCCGGGGTTCGAATGCTGGCAACTGGCTTCATTTGGTGGCGTTTTTGGCAGAAAAATTGAACAGTCGGATTATGCTGATGGGCAGTTGGGATCGGCCTGCGGTACGTCCCACCGAGCGAAATGTAGCTTGGCTGCGGCGCGAGTCGCTGCTTAGCCGTCATTAACTTGGGGGAAGTTAGTTGATTTCTCGTGAGGGTCAAACTAACCTTGATTTTCAAGCAAAGCTGGGGCCGGAGGCTCGAAAGTATAAACTTCTCTACGTGTCGAAATGTAAGTGAGCGTCGGATGTTGAATCCAAGACTGTCCGGTCCATTCTCCAGATTTGCTGTTCCCGCCATGATTTGGTCGGCGCTGTTCTGTTTCTCCAGTGTTTGCTGGGGTAACGGTGGCGGTGGCGACATTAACTTCGGCCAACCGATCGCTGGAGTTGAAATCGATGCAACAGGTGTTCTTAGGACGCAGAGGCTAGACCCACAGGTTACTCAGCAACGCGTATTGGCAGCCCGCCAGATGAGGGGCGCACAGGCGATGGAGCGTGCGGCGCTGCGAAAAGTGTCGCTTACACGGCTGGAAAAAGCGGTTGCGGCGGCGATTGCCCGAGGCGAAGAGCCGTCCGAAGAAATGCTTTCGATGGCCGGTTTGACTCGCGTTGAGTACGTATTCTTTTATCCCGAAACCAACGATGTCGTCATCGCCGGGCCTGCCGAAGGGGCGTTTCGCGATCCCAGCGGTCGATTTCTCGGCATGGAAACGGGCCAGCCGATTGTGCACCTTGAAGACATGGTGACAGCGCTGCGGGCTTACGGTCCTGGGTTACAGCCGACGAAGACGATCAGTGTTTCGATCGACCCGACTCCCGAGGGTCTCGCTCGAATGCAGAAGTTTCTCGGTTCGCTAGGCGGACGGGCACAACCGGGCCAAGAGCGGATGATTGCCGCTTCGATGAAACAGAGCATGGGGATGCAAACGGTAACTCTCAAGGGTGTTCCGTTTTCTACCAACTTCGCTCGCGTCTTGGTCGAAGCAGACTATCGGATGAAGTTGATCGGTATCGGTTTAGAACGTCTGCCGATTCCGATGGCCAGCTACACGGACCGCAGTTCGCCGTCATCGGGCTCGGCCAATGCAATGCAACGATGGTTCTTTGTGCCGAATTACGATGGCGTCGCAGTCAGCGAAGACGGATTAGCATTGAAGTTGAATGATCGCGGAGTGAAATTGGTTGGCGAAAGCGAGCGGGTCGATGGCGATGGCAAGCGAGAAGCCGGCGGCAAGGTAAATCGCGCCAGCCAAGGGTTTTGCAACGATTTTACAAAGTTCTATGGCCAGATTGCTCAGCGAGTTCAGGTCTATGCCGAACTTCGCAATCTGATCGACATGTCGATCGCGTCGGCTTATATCCAACAGCAGGATTTCTATGGCCAGGCCCAGTGGTCGTTGGCGACTTTTGGCGATGAGTCGAAGTTTGCGGTTGAAACGCATACAGCTCCTCAGCAAGTCGAGACGGCTGTCAATGCGGTCTGGAAAGGCAGCAGTCTGTTGACGCCGATTGGTGGCGGCATTCATGTTCAACCGCGATTGGCATTGAACAGCGACCGCATAGTTAAGGAAGCGGACGGAGCGTCGGATGCGGTCAAGCAGTTGGCGGCTCCTGCGGATTTGACCGCAGACCAGTGGTGGTGGGACTGATCCCTATCACTTGGCAATTTGAATTGAAACAGAAACAGGCCGCGTCGGAAAACCGACGCGGCCTGGTTTGTTTATCGAGTGAGCTTGCACAGCCTGATCAACCGCCCGGATCGGCGACCTTGCGAATCATGGTTGCCAATCGCGATTGCACTTCGAGCAGTTGTTGCCAATTTGCAAGCCCCATGGTGACGCATCCACTTGCGTCGTCCACTTTGGCGACTTCGATCAGCCGATGGAGTCGGCTTTGAACAAATTCGAGGATTTCGCACATTTGTGCGGCCTGTCCGGGACTGAGCCGATCAGGAATGCTGGGCGGTTCGCACCCGGCAAGGAACGACAGATTAGGCCTTGGGCTGGCCTGTTCGTCATCCAAATCGAACAGCAACGAGTTTTCGCCGCCACTGGAATCATGAGCGATTGTTGGTCCGTGAGTTCCCATCGCGGCGATCCGAGCAGCGATTTGTTCTTCAGTACCAACGAGCATGAGGCTGCGACCGACCGAGATCAAATCGCCATGACGCAGAATCTTTAACTGGCACTCGTCGCCGTTGACTTTGGTGCCATTGGTGCTGTCCAAATCGGTCAGCACCAAACGGTCGTTATCACGCTGGATTTTGAAATGACAACGGCTGACACGTTCATCATTAAGCTGGATCGAATTGCCTTCTTCACGGCCGATTGTGACCGGCGGTTCGATGTTGTGAAACACCTTTCCACGATCGGCGCCGTGCAGAATTTTGATCGTGACACCCGTCATACGGCTGCTCCACGGAGGAGGACAAGACCAGACCGTCCGCTGCGCATTAGCGAAAAAAACGTTCGGTCGGCGTACAAAAGGATTATAGCTTGAAATACAGTTGATTTAGAAGCATTCCCGTGCGACTTAGGGACCAACTTCGCAGATCATGCATTTCAGATAATCCGTCTCCGGGCACGATACCGAAATGGGGTGGTCAGGTGCAGCCCCTCGACTTTCCAAAATGGTAATCGACCGGGAGCGTTTGCGAGCCACATCGGACAACATATTCAGAAACTCGCTGCGGGAAACACGCCCCGAACAACTGTTGGTTACCAGCACTCCGCCAGGTGTCAGCAGTTCGACCGCAGCAGAATTGAGCTTTTGATAGGCTCGCATCGCCGAATCGAGTTGGTGTCGCGACCCGGCAAAACGGGGCGGATCGAGGACGACTGCATCAAACGACTGGCCATCGACAGCCGCCTGCTGCAGGTAGTCGAAACAATCGGCTTTGGCAAAGCGGATATTGGAAACGTTGTTGCGGCGCGCGTTTTCCGCTGCCGCGTCGAGAGCTTTTTCGCTGCCATCGACGCCAACGACTTCCGCGGCTCCGTTGGCGGCCGCGACGAGCCCGAAACCACCGGCATAGCAACAGATATCCAACACGCGTTTGCCTCGCAGGTAATGCGCCGCAGCGGCATGGTTGGCCTGTTGGTCGAGATAAGTTCCCGTCTTTTGACCACCCAGTAAATCGACGCTCCAGGTCAGCCCGTTTTGCTTAAAGTAGACAGGCCCATCCGGCTGTGCCCCTCGAACCCAGCTGTCGGACTGTTCGATCCCTTCATGCGACGACGTTTTTTCATCGACACGCAAACAAATGCCCGCTGGCTGGAACTTGGATTGCAAGTGATCCAGAATCACGTCACGAAATCGATCGAGCCCACCGGCAGTGATTTGAACACTTAAAAAATCGGCATAGCGATCGACGACCAAACCGCTCAATCCGTCCGACTCGCTGAAAACAATCCGCTGAGCTCCATCGGCGGGTGCCAATCCGATCAGTGCACGGCGGGCGATCGCGAAATCGATCTGAGTCCGAATGAAGTCGGGACCGATCATTTGATCGCGATTCCAACTGTAAAGCCGCACGCGAAGTCGGGAGTTTGGATTCGCGATGCCGCGAGCGATCCATTGGCCGTCGGGGCCGGTCAGATCGACGATCTGGCCAACAGCGAGGTCCGAACCGTCCTGAGCCAAAGAACTCAAATGGACCCACGGATGTCGTGACAGGAACGGGAATTGACGCTGTGGCTTAACAGCCAAAAAGGTCGGTTGATCGGAAATGGTAGAGGAAGACGACACGGTTGAACGGCTCGATTAACGGAAAAGAAAATTCGGTAACCACAAACGGTAGTCGATCGAGGTGAATTTGTCTTGCCCAAAGTAGCAGGCACACTCCGAGTGCCGTCAGCAAAACCACTCCAACCGTTCGGCCAACGCAGCGCCCAGAACCATCAAATCCTGTTCTTGCGACACTTCCAACACCTCAAGACTCTTCAGGCTCCTTAGCCACGTTTCTTGACGACGTGCCAATTGGCGAGTGTGGGCGATCACTTCTTCCACCGCCGTAGGTTCGTCGATCTTACCTTCCAACATCGCGAGCACCTCGCGATAACCGACAGCAATCTTGGCGGTTCGGCTCAGTTGGCCGTGTCGATCAATCAAGCCTCGCACTTCGTCGACCAAACCGGTTTGGAACATCGCCCGTACCCGCTGCTCAATCCTGTTGTGAAGTTCGGCTCGGGGCCAATGGATCACAAACAGTCGGCCATCGAGCGAACACGGCGTCTGGTCGAACTGCGTTTGCCGGTGGCTGAGCGGCCGCCCAGTCAGATACGCGACTTCAAGCGCCCGCGTCACACGTCGCACGTCGGTGGGCGACAAACGATGGGCCGATAGCGGATCGACCTGCCAGAGACGTTGATGCAGCGATTCGGGGCCATGCTCGGCCAAGTCTGCCTCGACCGCACGACGAAAGTCCCAATCGGCTGCGGGGCCAGGATCAAAACCGTACAGCAAGCCCTTCAAATACATCGGTGTGCCACCGACAAACATCGGGATCCGACCACGACCACGAATCTCGGCCATCGCCTTCCAAGCGGCCGTCAAATAATTTGCGACACTGTAATCATCCGACGGACAGGCGACATCGATCAAATGATGCGGCACGCGCTGGCGATCGGCCGCAGACGGTTTTGCGGTACCGATGTCCATCCCGCGATAAACGGCGATCGAATCGACCGAAATGATTTCGCCGCCGATCCGCTGGGCCAATTCCATCGCAACGCCCGACTTTCCGCTCGCCGTTGGCCCAGTCAGCACCACTGCATCGCCTTGAATGGGCCCGAATCTGACCGAACTCTCTGCAGTGTCGTGCGACAAGAAAAACGGATCCAACAAGTTCATGGGTTACGCTGGTGCAAATAGTAAGCATTCCATCAATGCTATCGCGTTGGCATCATTCTGAGTTGTTTTTCGAATCCTGGAAGGCGTCCATAAGCGTGGGCGAGCAACTTGATCGGATGGACGGTCGATCGGCCGCTGCCATGTTCGATTTGCATTTTGCAGGCGCTGCACTCCGTCGCTGCGGCGTGCGCGGTGTGGCGACGCATCGCGGTGATCAGCGGCCACCCGATTCGCAAACTGTTTCGATAATTCTTACGTTGCAATCCCCAAGTGCCCGCCATCCCAGAACATCCACGCTCCACCGGTTGTACGCTCAAACCGGGAATCAATTCCATCAATCGTTGGCCGGCGCGACTGGGATCGAGCGCACGGACGTGGCACGGTTGATGGTAAGCGACTTCCGCCGGGATGTTTTGAAAGTCGAGCGACAGGCGATTCTGCTCGTGCAATTCCCATAAGTATCGGCAAGCCTCGAAGGTATTTTCCGCGACCGTTTGCGAGTCTTCATCCCCCAGTAAGTTGACATACTCGCGCTTGAGCGCCAGCGCCGCGGCAGGCTCGGTAACTAACACCGTATAACCTTGGCGAACGGCGTCGGCCAAGATTCGCACATTTCGACGAGCGATCCGCTGGGCGCCGCGAGCATCGCCGGCAGCGATCCGCGCCATGCCGCTGGCGACCTGTTTGGGCGGAACGAAGATGTCGATCTGGTTGTGCAATAACACCTCCGCAAGCGCGATGCCGACTTCGGTGTCGTGATAAGTTGCATAGTGGTCGACGAAGTAAACGACTTTGGTGCCGCCATGGGGCATCGCGCGATGCCAGCGACGGCCGACCGCGTATTGCAGGAATGACTTTTCGGCCAGCGGTGGCAACACACGTGCTTGCGACAACCCGAACGTGCGTTCCAGAATCCATCGCCAAGTCGGGCTGCGCATCACAAAGTTAGCCAGCATCGGCATCTTCGCGGCGATCGCGGCAACTCGATCGATACGGCTCATCAACATGTCGGACAAACTTAAACCGTTGGTCGCGACATACTGCGACTTGATCTCATTGGCGATCTTTGGCACATCAACCGACGCGGGGCATTCGACCCGACATTGTTGGCAACCGAAACAGAGATCGGCGATCTCTTTCGCTCGATCGGCAGCCAGGTCCGATGGGTTGAGCGCACCGGTCAGCACACCGCGCAGCAGATTGGCCTTGGCTCGTGGCGACGCTTCCTCGGTTTGCAGGATGCGAAACATCGGACATTGGCGTTGATCCGGTGCGGTCGTGCGGCAACGTCCGCAACCGTTGCACGCTCGCACCGCTTCTTCGATCCCTCGACCTTCGCCCCATTGCTGGATCACCGGCAATTCTCGCACCGGAAACCCGCGAGACTCTGCCGCTTCGATCTCGGCCGACGTCGCTTCGATCAACGCCTTGTCGGCATGAGTGACGCGAATCGAAGTCGACACCTGACGCAGATCGTCATCGCAATCCTCGGGTTCCAGCGTGATCAATTTTCCGGGGTTCAGCAGGTCGTGTGGATCGAACAATTGCTTCAGCTTGAGCATTGCTGGCCAAACCTGCTGGTGTTGGCGACGCAGCAACCACGACCGACTGCGACCGGCGGCATGTTCGCTGCCGACCAGGCCGCCGCATCCCCACACCGCTTCGGCGATCTGCTCGCTGAGCGAACGCAATCGCGCGCGATCTTTGGTCGATGCCAAATCGAGGAACGGCCGAATGTGCAATTGCCCGTGTCCGGCGTGCGCGAAAATGGTCGCCGTGACCTGAAACTTCTGCAGCACATCTTGGATCGCGGTCAGCGCCCCGGGCAACGATTCCGGCGGCACCCAAACGTCTTCGATCAGCGGCACAGGGCTGTGGTCACCACGCACTCGATAAAGCCTGGGGATCACGCGGCGCGATAGGGCCCAAAAGAGGTCACGCTGTTGCCGCTCCATCGTCGTCGTCGATGCGAATGCCAACTTTTGATGCTGGCAGAGATCTTCTTCTAATTTCGCCAGCCGCCCGCGCAAGTCGCTGACCGAATCGCCCTGCACCTCGACCAAAATCATCGCTTCGGCGTCACGCGGCAACAACTTGGCAAACGCCCATTCGGTGTCGCGTGCGATCTCCAGCAACCGCCGATCCATCAAATCGCAAGCGACGACACCATGACGAACAGCCGCCACCGCACCACGCGCGGCCGCATCGAGCCGATGAAAAAACAGCAGCGCTACGCCGCGATGCGCTGGCACCTTTTCGGTTTGCAACGTGGCGTCGGTGATTAGGCCGAATGTCCCTTGCGTGCCGGTCAGCAGTTTGGCCAGATTGACCATCGTCTGCGGCGATGGTTGGGTTTCGAACAGCGAGTCGAACGGTTCGATCACGCCGTCGAGCCGCAGGCCGTTGGAAGCACCTCGTTTAGCGATGTCGGCTGCGATCACTTCACGGTGTAAGTGAAAAATACCCCACACACCGCGCGCCAGACGTCCGGCTGGCGATTGTTCAAGCGGCGAATGCGACGACAACTCCAACAGCTCGCCTGATCCGATCACCACTTCCAGCGACAACGCCGTATCGCGTGGCGAGCCGCTGCGGAGGTAGTGGCTGCCCGAAGCGTTGACGGCCAAGACGCCGCCCATGGTTGTGACGCTGCGGGTCGCCGGGTCGGGGCCATACTGGCGACCATCGGGCATCAATTCGCGATTGAGCGATGCCAGGACGACGCCTGGTTGGACACGCACCAAATCCAGCCCAGACGGATCGAGCAACGCGTCGCCGGCGTCGTTGCCGCGTCGCCATCGTCGCATGTGTACCGAGAAATCGATCACCAAACCGCGGCCGAGCGATTCGCCGGCGACGCCGCTGCCGGCACCTCGGGCGTGGATCGCTAGGTTCTGTTCGGCTGCGTAACGGACACAGGCAGCCACGTCTTCGGCCGATTTGGGACGCACCACGCCCAGCGGCAATACTTGATAGATGCTCGCATCGCTGGCATACAGTTGGACCGAAAGCTCGTCACAGAAAACATCGCCGACAACGACGCCACGAAGGTCGTCTTCAACGCGTTTTCGATCGATGTCCATGTATTAGAGTATCTCGAACAGTTCCACCTTAAATCGCAACGTCGCACCCGGCGGAATCACACCGGGCACACCTTGAGCACCATAGCCCAACTCGGGCGGCACCAGCAACTCGATCATCCCACCGACATCGATCAATTGAACCCCTTCGGTCCAACCGCCGATCACCTGTCGCAAACCGAAAGTCGTCGGCTTGCCGGTGCGATAAGAACTGTCGAATATCGACCCGTCGTCCAGTTGCCCTTCATAGTGTACACGAACGGTGTTGGAATCCGTTGGCTTTGACCCGTTGCCACGTCGAAGAATGCGATACTTCAAACCCGAATCGGTTTCGGTAAACTCCGTCGGTGCGTCCGGATCAACCGGGCCGGGACTGAACGATGGCTTGGCGATACAACCCGCCAAGCCGATGCTCATCAGAAGCATTCCGACAGACAATCCGGCCCATGGAAACATCGGTATCATCGAACCAACCTCAAGTTTTTATCCGTCTCGATCAAGGACACTTCGTCTTTGTCACTATCGTCGTCGTTTCTACCGTCGTCGTTTCTATCGCGTCGCCGATCGTATCAGCCGATGCACCAAAGGTCGCTGAACCACTGAACGCGATCGGCCCGACGTGGGCTGTAGTTCTTGGTCGCGTCGAACTTCTTCTCTTTCAAAAATCGAACCAGCGCCTTGGCAGGCACTTGGGCGTGTTGAGTAACCACGTCGACCTTTTCACTCGCTGGCGACCAATCGTACAGCAGCGACGTGTCTCGTTCGAACCACTGGTCCAAATAATTAGCATCCGTCGAACTTGCAAATACGAAATCGCACTGATGCTTGCACAAAAATCCGAGCATTTTGCTTGCCAGCACGCGTGCCAGCTCGGTCTTGCCACCCATGGTGGTCGCCGCCACGTTCCAAATACTGACAAAGCCATCTTCATCGACGGTTTCAGGGTCAATCTTAATGACTAGCGAAGCCATCGGATCGACTTCAACCAGCGCTTCGGGCGGTATCGGGTTGCGATCGGTCTCAGCTGAAGTAACCGCCAACGAGGCGGGCACATTCGTCTTATCATCTACTTGCATCACATCTCTCCATGACGACGCAGAAAAAAAAAGGGGACAGCACACACGTGTTGCCCCCGGAATAAATCAGGTCCAGAATCATAACCGACGGTGGCCGAATGCCCAATGGGCTCGAGTGGCTACCACGGGTCACCCAGTCGGTTCGACCTCACGAATGTAGACCGCGTAAATCGACTCAAACGTCTCTGAATCGATTTGAAACTTCGGATGGGCATCGGTGTAACGATTGCAGTGTTCGGCCAAGACACGGAACAAAAAACGGAACAGGTGTCGCGGTACGCGCAGCGATTGAAACACGGTCAGCAGCCGCTGGTAAGTGACCGCATCAACAAAGAAGTCACGCGGTTCAACTTTGCGTCCGTCGACCGTACAGGCCAACATCCGCGCGTTGGTCAAGTCATACAACGACTCGCCCGACCACTGAAACGAAGGGATTACGTTCTGTTTATCCAAGCGTGAGCGTTCGAGAAACTCGCGTCCCTCTCGCTCGACGTCTCGATACAACTCTTTGGGTAACATTAGCTTGAACCCCAATCCAGGGTGCTTCAACAGTTTGTTGTCCAGCAATGGCCAAACGAATCGACGCATCAATTCGGACTGGCCGCCGGTCATGTGTGGCTCATCAACCCGATCCATCAACACAACTGTGCCCACAAATCCCAATCGCTCGAGTAACCCCTGAAACTTGTTCAGCAACTCATAACGGTCATCGGTGCGGTCATATCGCGGCAACGGTTGGCTGGCGAGCTCGCGCGCCGGGATCCGCATCAACACACGTCGCAACGGACCGGTATCGCGTTTGCCGACCCGCATGTGACGATGAATCCCCATCGCCGCCATTTGATTTTTGAACCATCGCACCCCATATGGCAACACGCCCGGCAAAAGCAGCAGCGGAGCCAGGATCAACGCCGTGCGATCACTGATCGCGTCGCGATTCCAGATCCAACCCACAAAGGCTAGCGATGCGATCGCCCACAGAATCATCCAAGAAAAGTCGATGTAAGCGTTCCAGTTACGGTACCCCAACGCCTTGCGAAGTTGGTTCCAGCGATTGTCGAACGTCGACGCCGTCGATTGGTCGTAACACGATGCTAATAGAAGAAAATCGCGGGCTGATGTTCGATCGAGTTTCCTGAGCGACGCGCGATCGACCCGCTGTGATTGGCGTCCTACCGCATCGCGATGTTCAACCTCAGCGTCGGAGGCCAATGCTTGGTCAACCAGGTCGGTCACGCCCAAACAGAGGATCGAATCCATATGATCCCATAACTTCCATGCATCCAAAACCTTCTCAGGCTTCTTGCTATGAAACGTCCCGAGACGTTCACAGAAATGGTCTAAGAAAGGATTGAAGTCGTCGTACCGAATGATGAACACTCGGCGACTGGGATGTTCTTGGTTGTACCGACTGAGGTGGCGATCGATCTGCAAACGCATCGCGGTTTTGCCGCTGCCCTTGGGGCCAAAGACGATCGCCGTCGATGGCTCCGAAGGGTCGCCGTAGACCTTGTCCCAAACCGGATGATAGGCACTGCTGATGCAGTGATCCTTAAAGACAGGATCGGTCTGGGCATCCTCCTCCGCAAACGGGTTGCGGACGATTCCATGATGCTCCAAGAAACTCTGGATGTTCATCGATTAAGGGTCTTTCGCTTCAACAGCGGCCAGGGCAAATGCGAATCAGTTCTTCAGTCCATCGAGCATCTGCACCACCGACTCGCGATTGGACTTCACCAAGTCCGACGGGCCAGTCATCTTGATGAAATACTTTCTGCCTTCGGGATGAACCAGGATCGCGCCCAGCATGGCATAATTTTGACGTTCAACGACTTTACCGCCGGAGAATGGTCCGCCACCCATCGTTTCTTTGAAATTGCCTGACAGATCGACGACGTGAACTACCCAGTCGCCGACTTTCTTCTCTTCCGACTTCTGAGCCGCTGCGTCACCGCCAGCGAATTGTCCCTTCCAACGATCGATGTTTGCCTTCACATCACCGCCAGCGGCCATCATCGTAACGCGCGCGGTCGGGGCATCATCACCTTCGCCACCTTTGACCAAGAACTCGTATTCGACGATCGACGATGCCGGCTTGGTTTTTTGCCACGACTGGGGCACTTCCAGCTTTTTGTCACCAAAGACCGAGACCGTCTCCTTGGCCTTTTCGTCAGCCGAAACGGTGGAAACGGACGGCAAAACAAAGCAAACGGCTGCACACAGCATCAACCGCATCGATAATTTCATGGTCATCGTTCTGATCCGGGTAATCGAAGGAAGGGGAGTGTTTTTCGGTCCAGCAACATTGCTGGCGATTCAAACGCTTGGATATTCTAGTCTGGCGACACGTCGACCCCAAGCCACACAAAATGTGGCAAACATAGCTGACAGCAAACCGCGGGCCTGGGCCAGCAAGCCAAAGACACCACTCCTAGCCGGCCCACCCCCGCACCGCCGTTGTGGCTACGCGATTTCATCTGCACATTGCGGAAGAACGTGCCGCTTCACACAACCCCACTGGAGGGCGGGTCGGTTTGCTGACTTTCGCCCGTCACTTCCAAGTAACTGGCTGCGATTCGCCCGAGTCGCTTGCTCATGGCGAAGAGGCCGTTACTGCGCGATGGCGTCAAGAATTGGTGCAATGAAAACTCGTCGGCCAGTTTTTTGAAATCAAAGTTCGCGACTTCAGCGCACGGCTTGTCGTTGATCTGCGATATCAGCAGTGCCGCCAGTCCTCGCACCATCATCGAATCGCTGTCGGTGGAAAAACGGACGCGTGCCGGGTCGCCGGGCAAAAATTCCGGCACCAACCAAACGTTCGCCGTGCATCCCTGGACCCGATACGCCTCGGATTTGAACTTGTCGTCCAGCGGATCGAGCGTGTCGCCCAATTCCATGATCAGGTCGAACCGATCGGACGAGTCGTCGCAATCGCGGATGTCTTCGATGTATTTCTGGGCCGTTTGTGACCAATTGGTTTGATTCATGGAGTCCAGTGCGTAATCCGGTCAGGAACAAAGCGGCGATAACGCTGCAATCGAGACCAATAACTGTAAACGATTGGCGATCGAATCGAAACGACAACAACTGGTCTCTCCTTCTAACCCCCTAACCCTGTACATTCTTACCGCAAGTGGCCGTTAATCGTGTTGATCCGATGGCCGACAAAGCGTCCTTAAAAAGAAAGCTGGGCAAACGGAATGTTACGGGTGACTTTAAACGATGCGTCGACCAAAATCGTCGCAACTATCGGGCCGGCGTGCGACACGGTCGAAAAGCTGATGGAATTGATCGCCTGTGGTGTCGACATCTTTCGCATCAACAGCGCTCACGGCGACCGCGAACAGCACGAAGCGTCGCTGGCCAGCATTCGAGCGGCAGGGGAACAAACGGGCACGCATGTCGGCGTTTTGCTCGATCTTTCCGGGCCAAAATTGCGCTTAGGCCAGTTGATGGTCGATCCGTTTTACTGCGAGTACGGTTCCGAAGTCCGTTTCGTCCGTGGCGAAGAACCGGCGGCGGCCAACGAGCTGACCAGTTCCTACAAACGCTTGATCGAGGAACTGGCGGTTGGTGATCGCGTGATGCTGGCTGACGGAACCGTGTCGTTGGTGGTTGAGAAAAAGACGGCCGATTCGGCCGTTTGTCGAGTCACATCTGGCGGTGAAGTTCGCAGCCGCCAAGGGATCAACCTGCCTGGGGTGAAGTTAAGCGTTTCGGCCATGCGACCGGCTGATGTCGACAATGCGATTTGGGGTGCGAAAAACGGCATCGATTTCATCAGCCTCAGTTTTGTCCGCACCGCCGAAGATGTTCATTCGCTGCGAAACCTGTTGATCAGCTATGA
>DNWZ01000155.1:0-2350 GCA_003506095.1 Planctomycetaceae bacterium
TCATCGTTGCCGCTGAGACCATCGCGACCAAAATCGCTAGCGCCAGCCAAGCCCGTTCGGGCCGCCGTACCGAACCACCGGGAACGTCGCTGACCAAGAAAAACTCGTGCGATTGTGACCGCTGTTCTAAAAACGTCGGCGAAGCTTCCAGCAACAAGACGTCGCCGACCTCCAAACGCACGTCGCCCAACTTTCCTGGCAAACGCTTGTCGCCGCGTCCCACCGCAATCACCGCCGCGCCGTAATGTGTTCGAAATCGCCCTTCTCGGATCGTCTTGCCCAGCAACGAACACCGGCTGCTGACCACCGCTTCGACCAGCTTGCGGTTCCACGCTGGCGCGTCCAGCTTACGCGCTTGATCATCCGGCGGAGCCAGCCCGCGGATTTTCTGCAAATCGACCACGCTGTCCAACACTCCGACCAACACCAGCGTGTCGTTCGCCAGCAACCGCTCAGTCGGTCCCACCGCAGTGATCTGGTAATCGTCACGCTGAATTTCGGCCAAGTAAAGCCCGGGCAAATGCCGCAAACCGGCCGCTTCGATCGTTTGGCCCACGAGCCCGCCGCCGGCCATTACAACCATCTCGACTGTGTATTGGCGCGGGTCGTCTTTCGCGCTCAGTGCCGGTTTTCGGTTTGGCAACAGCCAACGCGACGCAAGCATGATGTACGACAAACCGATAATCGTCGCCGGAATCCCAACATAGGCGGGAGCGAAAAAACCGAGCGGTTTGGCCCCCTCGGCAACCACCATGCCCTGCACCAACAGGTTCGTGCTGGTGCCAATCAAGGTGCACATGCCGCCCAAAATCGCGGCGTAGGAAAGCGGCAGCAGCAATTGACTCGGGCTGGTATTCACACGCTTGGCTAAATCATTCACCACCGGCAGCATTGCCGCGACCACGGGCGTGTTGTTCAAAAAACCGCTCAAAATTGCGACCGGCGTCAACAACAACAATTGTGCACCGGGCAAAGTGCGGGCACGCTTGAGCAGCCAGCCAGTGGCCAGTTCCGTCCCGCCAGTCAGTTCCAGGCCTGCCACCACAGCGAACAAGAACGCAACCGTGATCAGCCCTTCATTGCCAAAACCAATCACCGCGTCGCGTGACGATGGCAACAAATCCGTGCCGGTAATGTTTTGAGCCAGAATCAGCGTCCCTAGCGACGCGATCGCCAAAAGGTCGGTCGCGGCAATGCGTAACGACAGCGACAACAGCAGCATGAATGCCATCGATACCGTTAACCAAGCTTCCCAACCCATCTCAAACATAAATACCAGCCACTGTGCGTTGCGCTTCAACTCAACCGGCGACCAGTGTAGTCGCATTCGCGTTTCGTCAAATGGCCCATAAACGGTGTCCCGGTGTCGGTTCGCACCAGTCAGGAACCGATGCGGTGTCTCCTATCCGGTACTATCCCTACAACCCGCGGTCGCGCAATGGATGAAGCATCGCCAAAACACGTAAATTGCTGTTTCTGCGCGAATCGTCTTTCAAACCGAATCTTGCATCGCTGCATCGGGCGGTTAACGTTAACGACTGTTGACACCGGGAAAGAGCTGCATTGACCGTTTTCAACAATCAAAATCGGTAATCGCAATCTATCCTCTTCGTCACTGATACGCTTTCCATGATCGCAATCATCGGCCTTGGCTACGTCGGCCTCCCGCTCAGCCTCCAGTTCGCACGCAAAGGCAACGAGGTCCTCGGCCTAGACATCGATGCGGCGAAAGTCGACGCAATCAATGCCAGCCGATCCTACATCCAGCACATCAGTGCGGAATCGATCGCCGAACAAGTTTCCGCCGGGCGTCTGAAAGCGAGCACCGATTTTTCGCGGATCGCCCAATGCGACGCAGTGATCATCTGCGTGCCAACGCCGCTGAGTAAGAACCGCGAACCTGACATTTCCTATGTCCTCGACACCGGCCGCAAAATCGCCCCGCACATCGCCCCCGGCTCGCTCGTCGTGCTCGAGTCGACGACCTACCCAGGCACAACCGACGAAGATCTGCGGCACGTTCTCGAATCCGGCTCGGGCAAAGTTGCTGGTGTCGATTTCCATCTCGCCTTCTCGCCCGAACGCGAAGACCCAGGGAACCCAGACAGCAAAGTCGCCAAAATCCCCAAGGTCGTCGGCGGCCTGACGCCCCAATGCCTTGAGAAAGCGAAGGTGTTGTATGAATCCGCTGTCGAGCGAGTGGTGACGGTCAGCAGTTGTCGAGCCGCCGAAGCGACCAAGTTGTTGGAGAACATTTTCCGCAGTGTCAACATTGCATTAGTAAACGAATTGAAAGTCGTTTACGGCGCGATGGGAATTGACATCTGGGAAGTGATCGAAGCGGCAAAGA
>DNWZ01000155.1:2372-4281 GCA_003506095.1 Planctomycetaceae bacterium
GCCACTGCATCCCGATCGACCCCTTTTACTTGACCTGGAAAGCCCGCGAATACGGCCAAAACACGCGGTTTATTGAACTGGCCGGCGAAATCAACACTTCGATGCCCCAGTTCGTGATTCGCAAACTTGCCGAAGCGCTCAACGCGCATCGCAAACCGCTCAACGGAAGTAAGGTTCTAATAGTCGGGCTAGCCTATAAGGCGAATGTCGACGACGACCGAGAATCGCCATCTTATATCCTATTAGAAAGAATCAAAGAAACTGGAGCCGAAGTCGCGTACTACGATCCTTATATCCCCGTTATCAAGCCATCGCGCGAACACGCTCACTGGGCCGGCACACCCTCGATCGCTTGGGACCAAGCGACGATCGAAAGCTTTGATGCGGTGCTAATCTCCACCGGCCACAAAAACGTCGACTACGACCAACTGCTCCAGTGGTCCAAACTGATCATCGACACCCGAAACGTCTTCGCCGCCCACGACGGCCACCCGAAAATCGTCAAGGCGTAACCGCGGCGGAAAGTCAGCGATAGCTCTCACTGAGGCACAACGGCACAGAGTTGGTGAATCAAGTACGACCAACTTTTCTAACTCAAGGCCGACCCCGGCGTCTAGTCACGGGCCGCTGCACATCGCAGCGAGTTTACAAGTGTAGCCAGCGCTGCGTTTAGAATCATATTCGCGACGTTGCGATTCTCGTTTTGTACTTGCACGAATGTCTCCAGCATATTCGCCGACTTCATTAACGCCGCGAGCAATAGCAGCGTGATTGAGTTGTGCCTGCTGAGAAGAGTCATCCGCAAATTCCTCGATGGCTTCGATCGCTCACGCCACGGTCTCGTAGAGATACTTCTGGAACCCAGCGAACACTTTGCCGATCTCCTCGGGCTTGCCGAGGTCGGCCACGGCGTCGGCGATGGAGTTGTGGTATTTCAGGCGAAGCAGCGGCGTCAGCTTGTCCTGGTCGAGTTCCTCCACGCCGACGCTGACATAATGTTGCAACACAAAATCCAGAAAAGCCCGCTGTTTGACGGTAAAATGCGAATTAACGTGAATGCGAGCATGAGCGGCGCGATCTTCGCGAGTGATCGTCGGTAATGCATAGCCGACATAGGCCAGCACATCGAACAGATCGCTATTCTCTGCGTCAATGATACGCTGCATTTCCGCTAACTGCTCGTAGCCAAAACCTTTTTCAGCCAGCCCTGCCAATAGCTTCGCACGCGTATCGGGAGCACTCCAAAGAGTACGCAGTTCCGCTTCGTCCTTAAAAAACTCGGGCAGTTTGCCGAACAGCGATTCCATGAATTGCTGGGCCGACATGGGAGTGCCATCGGGGTGCCAAAAACTGGTTACCATCATGTGTTGGATGGTGCGAGCCTTGCTGTCCGCTAGCTTGACCTTGATCTTGCTTCGCTTGACATAGTCATCTTTCGGCTCTTTCACCGCGTCATCGCTCCTTCCCTTAACCAAGTCGTCGCTTGGTTTCTGGGGCTCAGGATCAATCGGTTCGCCATCCCATTCTGGATCGCTAAAGTGGTGATGCGCCTTCACAAAATCGTAGATTGTGAAGTAATCCTTGCCGTCATACAGGCGTGTGCCGCGTCCGATGATCTGCTTGAACTCGATGATCGAATTGATGGGTCGCATTAGGACAATGTTGCGAATGTTTCGAGCATCGACGCCAGTGGATAGTTTTTGCGATGTAGTGAGTATCGTCGGAATGGTTTTCTCGTTGTCCTGAAAGTCTCGCAGGTGTTGTTCCCCTANNNNGTGGCACAGAACACGAGCGTCTTTTCGTTTTGGTTGATCTGGTCCATGAACAGTTTGACGCGGTGGGCCTCACGTTCCTTGATCTCAATGATCTTATTAAAATCCTTTTCTTCGTACCGCTTGCCTGACTCGAC
>DNWZ01000815.1 GCA_003506095.1 Planctomycetaceae bacterium
TCGGCTTTTTTCGTTGATTTTTATAAGGGTTTTCGCGATTCCGGTCTCGCGGCGGTGCAAACAGAGAGCGCTGTCATTTCGACCAAAAATCGCATTTCCGAGACCGGATCGAACAATTTCGTCTACAACTCTCAAATTCTCTGTTTTACAGAGAAGTCTTAGTTAACAGCCGGGCGGAGGGTTTTAGGATAGCTCATGCGATGGGTTCTCCCACTGTGAGAGCTCTTGTTTTCGCGCTGAGAGTCGGTGCTCGCCTGCCTCTCTGTGGCCACCCGCTTTAGGACTCTCGCTCTCGGTTTTACGGCCGCGGCGAACGCTAACCGTTGGCCACCGTTGGCGTTGTATTGGTCGATCCGCCGAACCGTCCGCTCGGAACCAAAATCGCGATGTGTGGCGTTCTGTGGGCGACGGAGGCGATTCACGGCTGGTACGATTCGCCTCGCTAAAAGGGAAAACTTTTCTGATTTTTCTAGTTGCGTGTGACCAAACGTGTCACAGGCGGCCTTTATCCTGAGGCATCGATCGTTGGTTGCTATCAATCTAGCGGGCAAGCCGTTAAACTCTGGCAACTCCATCCTGGGGGGCTGCCTGTGGAACTTAAAGGACGCTCTCAGTTTCGAGTGGGCGCTTTCAGTGTTTACGGATTTTGGCAAAATGCCAATATTCGCGCACCTCACTTGGCGGCTAAAGATTTTGTATGCGAGCGGGTGTGCCAAATTCCCTACTACTACTACGTAGGGCGTGCTCGCAATTAATTTGATGGGCTCGGGATCTGCATGACCGAAACACTAAACATATCGACCCTCTCCAATCACCTCTGGGAATCCGCCAATATTCTGCGTGGGCCGGTCGATGCTGCTGATTTCAAAACCTACATCTTTCCTTTGCTTTTCTTTAAACGTATCTCAGACGTTTACGATGAGGAAATCCAAAACGCTCTCGTTGAATCTGATGGTGACCAGCAGTTCGCGCTTTTCCCTGAGAACCACCGATTTCAAGTACCTGAGGGATGCCACTGGAACGACGTTCGGAAGAAAACCGCAAATGTTGGCAAAGCACTTCAGCGGGCGATGCGAGAAATCGAGAAAGCCAACCCTGACACGTTGTATGGCATTTTTGGCGACGCCCAGTGGACCAACAAAGACCGGCTATCTGACGAATTGCTCTGCGATCTGGTTGAGCATTTTTCATTACTGCCACTTGGCAACAATTCCGCTCGCGCTGACATACTTGGCGGTGCTTACGAGTATCTGATTAAAAAGTTTGCTGACGCAACAAACAAGAAAGCTGGCGAGTTCTACACGCCACGAACAGTCGTCAACTTGATGATTCGTATTCTCGATCCAAAAGAAGGCGATACGATCTACGATCCAGCTTGCGGAACTGGTGGCATGCTGATCGAAGCGATTCAGCACGTCAAAGACGACGGCGGAAACGTTCGCAAACTGTGGGGCAAGCTATACGGTCAAGAAAAGAACCTGACCACATCATCCATCGCTCGCATGAATTGCTTCTTGCACGGCGTCGAAGACTTCAAGATTGTCCGCGGCGATACGCTTCGCACTCCTGCTTTTCACAGCGGTGACTCGCTGTCTAAGTTTGATTGCGTCATCGCCAATCCGCCGTTCTCGCTTGAAAAGTGGGGTGAAGACGTTTGGACTAGTGATCCCTACGGACGCAACTTCGCAGGCATGCCACCGTCCAAGAGCGGCGACTACGCTTGGGTACAACACATGGTACAGTCGATGTCGCCTCGCAAAGGACGCATGGCAGTCGTACTTCCTCACGGTGCGCTTTTCAGAATGGGAGGTGAAGGAGCCATACGAAAGAAACTTTTGGGAATGGACATACTCGATGCGGTCATTGGCTTGGGGCCGAACCTGTTCTATGGAACCGGACTGGCCGCTTGCATCATGGTGTTCCGCAAAACTAAACCGACCAAGCGAAAGAAGCAAGTTCTCATTGTCGACGCGTCCAGCCAATTCAAAAAAGGCCGCGCTCAAAACGAGATGCTTTCAAGCCATGTCGATCAGATTTTCCAGTGGTATCACGACTACCAAGATGTCGAAGGCGTGGCCCGCTGCGTCTCGCTCGACGAAATCCAAGAAAACGACTGGAATCTGAACATCCCGCGATACATCGAGCCAGTTATTGACGAAGAAACGGTCACCGTTGCAGAAGCGATTGCCAACCTGAAAACGAGCCTGGAAGCTGCGTACGCGGCCGAAGACAAACTGAAAACCTTGCTCAAAGAGAATGGACTAGTCTGATGAGCAATCACCTCACCCAATCCCAACTCGAATCTTATCTCTGGGGCGCGGCGACGTTGCTTCGGGGTTTCATTGATGCGGGCGACTACAAGCAGTACATCTTTCCGCTGCTGTTTTTCAAACGCATGTGCGATGTTTATGACGAGGAGTTCGCGATCGCGCTGGAAGAGTCCGATGGAGATGAGGACTACGCTTCGTTTGCTGAGAACCATCGATTTGTAATTCCTGAGGACGCTCACTGGAACGTTGTGCGGGAAACGGGAAAGAACGTCGGCAAAGCGATTCAGGACGCAATGCGGAAGATCGAGTCGGCCAATCCGGACAAGCTGTACGGGATCTTTGGTGACGCTCAGTGGACAAACAAAGACCGCCTGCCCGACCGTACGCTCAAGGAGATGGTCGAGCACTTCAGTTCGCAGACGCTGTCGCTTGCCAATTGCCCCGAAGACGAATTGGGCATCGGCTACGAGTACTTGATCAAGAAGTTCGCAGACGACAGCGGGCACACCGCGGCGGAGTTCTACACGAACCGAACGGTCGTGCATTTGATGACCGAGCTATTGCAACCAAAACCGGGCGAGACGATCTACGATCCGACATGCGGCAGCGGTGGCATGTTGCTGTCCAGCATCACACATCTGCAGCGTCAGAAGAAGGAATGGCGGAACGTCGGTCTGTTCGGCCAAGAGCGAAATCTGATGACGTCGTCCATCGCGCGGATGAATTGCTTTCTGCACGGTGTTGAGGATTTCGAGATCGTTCGGGGTGACACGCTGGCTGAACCGAAGTTTGTTGCTGGCGACAAGTTGCGACAATTCGACTTGTGCTTGGCCAATCCGCCTTACTCGATCAAGCAGTGGGATCGCGACGCCTTTGCTTCTGACCCGTGGGGACGCAACCTTTACGGCACGCCACCACAAGGCATTGCTGATTTCGCATTCTTTCAGCACATTTTGTGTAGCCTGAAGCCAAAATCCGGTCGTTGTGCGATTCTCTTTCCTCACGGAGTCCTGTTTCGCGATGCGGAGCAAGATATGCGACGCAAACTGGTTGAGAATGACTTGATCGATTGCATCATCGGACTTGGGCCGAACCTGTTCTATAACTCGCCGATGGAAGCTTGTATTGTCATCTGCCGCACGCATAAAACGAAGTTACGTCGCAACCGCATTTTGTTCATTAACGCGGTGAACGAAGTAACGCGAGAACGCTCTCAAAGCTTTTTGCGGGAAGAACATATCCAGCGCATCGCTGACGCATATCATGCCTACGAGGGTGTACCCAATCTCGCAAGTGTCGAAACGCTGGATAACGTCAGGTTACATAGTTGGGACCTGCGGTTGCATTACTATGTCACGCCTGAGACCGGCAATCAGGTTTTGACATCCGAGAATCGCAGTGACCTCGCCAAAACAATCAAGGCTTGGCAGTACTCTTCCGAAAAACTTCGCGAAAGCATGTTTAACCTTTTTGCGACACTGAAGGAGACTGGCTATGGCAATTAAAGTGAAGAGCGCGACAGTTAGACCTTCGCAAATATCGACGAGCGCAAATTGGCCAACAGTGCGATTCGGTGACGTCGTACGTGATGTGAAATTGACGGTCGACCGCGAGACCACTGATCTCACACGGTTCATTGCGGGTGAGCACATGGGCTCCGAGGACCTGCATCTTCGTACGTGGGGAGACATCAACGAAAACTATCTTGGCCCTGCGTTTCATCGATTATTCCGGAAGGGTCAAGTATTGTATGGGTCCCGTCGTACGTACCTAAAGAAGGTAGCGGTAGCTTCTTTTGATGGCATTTGTGCAAACACCACGTTCGTACTCGAATCGCGAGATCCGAATTTTTTGCTACCCGATCTATTGCCATTCATCATGTTGACAGACGGTTTCACACAGCACTCTATCCGGGAGTCGAAGGGATCGGTCAATCCTTACATCAACTGGAAAGATATCGCTAAGTACGAGTTCCCGTTGCCGCCAAAGGACGAGCAACGCCGCATCGCCGAGATCCTTTGGACCGCAGATGAAGCGTGCGAACACCTGCTGTATGTTGTAGCGAGCAGCAGCGATTTTTCAACAACTCTTGTCTCGCACATGTGGAAAAACGGCATTTCTCCCGAAAGCCGCCAAGAGACCGTAATTGGGCCAATTCCAGCGTCCTGGAAGGTGGCACCGCTTGCTGATTTCACAGTTGAATCCGCATATGGTCCACGGTTTTCGGGCAACGAATATTCACCAACCGGAAACGTTCAATCCGTCAGAACCACCGATTTTGATAGACGTGGCGGGTTGACTCTTGCCACCGCTCCATTTGCCAACTTGCCTAACGATGTGATTTCCAAACATCGGCTGTTACCGGGCGATTTTTTACTGTCACGAACTGGTGAGTATGCAGGGCTTACAGCTACCTTTAAGGAATCAAGCGGATGCTATGTAGCTGCAGCATTCTTAATCAGGTTTCACCTCGACTCGAAACGACTTCTTTCGGATTACTTGGTCAACTTGTGTTACTCAGATTTTGGTAAACGGTTTGTGCTTCGTCTCGTAACCGGTAGCGCACAGCCAAACATAAATGGCTCGGATATGCTTGCGCTGAAGATTCCTGTTCCACCGCTTGATGTGCAAAGGCGGATCATTCAAATGGCGGACCAAGCAAAGTCAACTGTGGATGCGGCGCGCTCCAATCTGAATAGTTGCAAACACCTTGCGCGAACGATCGCGAATGAACTGCTTCTAACCAGAATACATGCGTTTCACACTTCAAGGACCTGCGATGGTCCCTGAAGCCAATGCCGTTGAGCAAATGTTTCTCGATATTTGCGTGGCTCTCGGTTGGCATTTCGTTCTTTTGCCCACGCTTACTCGCCAATCATCCCACATATTCGTCGACTCGCTACAAGCTGGGTTGCATATGCATCTCAACCTGGCGTTCGCTGCTCAACCAGTTCGGCGAATGCAGTTCGGAGGTGGAGGTTGACCAGATCCCGCGTTTTCATCAGCTCGGTTCAAAAGGAACTGGAAAACGAACGTATTGCGGCGCAGGAGATTCTGTGGACCGATCCGTTCTTGAAGAATCACTGCGATCCGGTGCTGTACGAGTCCGAACCGGCGTCACCCAAGGAGGCAACCAAGGAGTGTCTTGAAGAGATCGAATCGTGCCAGTACTTCACGCTGATCGTTGGCAATGAGTATGGATACGCCGAAGGCGAATTGTCGATCACGCATTTGGAATACCGTAAGGCGAAACAACTCGGCTTGCCGTACTTTGTGTTTATCAAGGGCGCACGAGCGCTCGATGCCAAACGTGAGCAAGGTGTTCGTGAGAAATTGCTGATGGAAATCGAAGCGGACAAAGTCAAATACAAACGGTTCGAGAATTACCGCGACTTGCAAACCGAGCTTCGAGCGGCACTCGTCAAGCAACTGAAACGAGACGAAGGGATTTCTCCCACTTCAGACGAAAACGAGATTGCTGAAGCGACCATTGAAACGGCGTCCAACTTTGGAAAACAACCGACGAGCGTGTTGTGGAACCAGCTCGAGCTGTCACACATTAAGACGCTGGTCGAAAAAGCCGAAGGTTTGACCGGTCGACAACTAACCAAGTCGGCGATGCAGCAATGCCTTGTTTCTCGCGGCTTGCTACGCCCGGATTCGGATACCGGTGAACTGAGTGCGAGTGCGGCTGGTGTTGTGCTGTTGGCGAAGGATCCAACTACTGCGTTTCCGCAATGCCGGATTCTGGCAGATACCTTTCATGGCGCTGAGCAAACGAGCAAACCTGACGACCAGGAGGACATTCGGCTACCAATGCCTGCCGCGATTGATCGTGCGGTCGATTTTGTAATGCGCAATACCCGGCATCCGATGCGGGTGGTGGGGCTGAATCGGATCAAACTGGACGAGTACCCGGTCGAAGCGTTGCGAGAAGCGTTGGTCAACGCAGTGGCTCATCGTCGATATGAACAGGACGGACAGAAGATTCTGCTGAAGGTATTTTCGGATCGGGTCACGATTTCGAGTCCCGGGTTGCTGCCATCGCCGCTAAAGCTGGCTGACATACGCAAAGGCAAGTATCACCCTTGCAGCCGCAATCCCTCGATCGCGCAGGGATTGTCGTTCTTTCATCGCATCGAAGAGCGCGGTAGCGGTTTCGGTCGTATGCGTGACGAGATGCTGAATCACGGATTGGATCGGCCGGTGCTCGGCACGCAAGATGGGTACTTCGAGGTTACGTTCTATGGCCCAGGCGATGATCTGGAGCGATTAAAGGTTCCAGCCAATGCGGGTGGTGTT
>DNWZ01000568.1 GCA_003506095.1 Planctomycetaceae bacterium
TGGTTGGCCGACGGTTGCGGTGTCGCGCCATTGTATGAAAAAAACTCTTATCAGGCACTGCCCGATTTGGCCAGAATCGGAAAATCATGCGACTCCCGGACCGCTCAACCTAACCCGACAACCTAACTCTGCGGCGACGCTGCATTGTACTGATTCATGCAGTGCGAGACGCCACTGACAACCCACTGCAAAGCCGCACAAACCGCCAAACCGATCGCATCATCCACCACTTTTCGATGCTGCGCCGCGAACTTGCTGAGCACAAAATCGATAACTTCTATTTCCGCGGGCGGCCGATCGATCCCGAACCGTAACCGCGAAAAATGATTCGTCCCCAGCTTAGCGATGATATCAGCCAACCCCTTTTGGCCCCCGGCCGATCCTTCTTTGCGAAACCGGAGCCGGCCAAGGGGCAGGTTCAAGTCGTCACAAACCACCAACAATTCATCGCCACTGGGATCAAGCTTGAAAAAGTCGACTGCCTTTCGCACGCTCGTCCCGCTGGCATTCATATAAGTATCCGGACACAGCACCAAAACCTTTTGACCTTGGTAAATCGCCTCAGCCGTTTCGCCATCAAACCTTTTTTTGATCGATGGGCTTCCCAGCGGCCCCATCAAAGCCGAGGCTATTTCAAAACCGATGTTGTGTCGCGTTTCCTGATACTTTCGGCCAGGGTTCCCCAAGCCGACAATCAATTTCATACACCAGCTCCCGACCTAAACTTAAGTGCTAGGAAGCCGCTGGCTCGCCGGCGGCTGAACCACGCAATTTCTCAATGTGCGCCACGACCGCTTCGGCTGGCGTCACCAACTCAACACCCTCAGGCAAAACCAAATTGCCCGCTGTCTTATGCCCACCGATGTCCAAGTCGCTGACATCCAAAGTCAGCGAATCGGGAATCGCACCAGCGGGGCAGCGAACCAAAACCGAGTGCATATTCTCTAACAACACGCCACCGCTGCGAGCGCCGACCGAGTCGCCATGCAACGCGATCGAAACTTCGACTTCGACTTTTTCCATCAAATTGACTCGCACCAAGTCGAGGTGCAAAACTTCAATCCCCAAGTGATCGAACTGGACTTCGCTGACCAAGGCGGTGTCACTGATCGCTCCTTGCAAAACCACCGTCTTGCTGTGGTGACGCAACAACATCTTGACTTCGGTCTTCGGAATCGCCAAATGCCGATTCGCCTCGCCGTGGCCGTAAAGCACAGCCGGGATCATCCCCGAGGCTCGCAGACGAATCGAGGCGGTCGTGCCGGTCAAGTCGCGTAGTTGGACATTCAAAACTTCAGATTTGGCACTCACGTTGGGGCGCTCCGAGCGATTGCTTGATTACCGAGGAATTTTTTAAGGGGGCGTAAGTATGGCAATCTTGTTAAATTTCGCAAGGGTAGAAAATGAGTGCTTATCGATCTTTTGCTAGCGAAATCAACAACTCTTCTACGAACGCGATCGCCAGCGATCACTCATCGACTCCTTTTTCCGCATTGCCAGCCAATCGCTCCACCCGCTATCGTTCAGTTGCCTTCCGTTTTGGAACCTGACCCCAACTGATCCGTCATCCAACCACAACCTTCCAGAAACTGTCCATTGGATCGCAAGCTATACCTGTCGTGCCTGTGGCCAGGATTGCCAGAACTGTGGTGGCGTGGCCGGATTTCGGCTCTGCCGACCGCACTGGCTTTTGCCGCAGCAGCTAATTTCCTGCTGGTTGCCCGATTTGTCTACCCCGAATGGCTGGCCGGCGGGCTGATTCGGATGGCAGGATGGGTCGGCGTTGCGATTTGGTTGTTTTGTGTCGTTCGCAGCGTCCGCGAAATGCCGCTGTTGCTCAATCCACGACGTGCCAGCGGTCAACCCGATCGATTTGCCGAAGCCCACCAAGCGTACCTGCGCGGCCAATGGGCCGAAGCGGAATCGCTGCTTTCGGATTGTCTGGCAATCGAAAATCGCGACCCTCCGTCGCTGATCCTGCTCTGTGGTGTCTATCGCCACACCTCCAGATTGGACGCCGCCGACCGATTGCTCGAAGAAATCCGCTTAACTGAGTCCGCTGATGGGTGGTGGCTGGAAGTGGCAGCTGAACAGAACCGTCTGGAACGCGATAGAAAATTCAGCGTCTCCGCTGGTCGATCGCAGTCCGAATCGAGGCTTGAGCCGGCAGTGTCGTCACCGCTCGGCCTAATGGCCGCCGATCCGCTGCGAGCCGACTCGACGACGCCTACAGATTTTAAGGCGATCAAACCCGCCCGCCTCGATGACCAGCCCGCCGAAGTGTCCGAGCCATCGGAATTATCCCCGGTCGACGTCGTTGGCGAAATTGCCGCGGAGATCGACCGACAATCTGACCGAAGCCGACTGGCGGGTCGTGCTGCCTGATTGGCAGCCAAAACCAATTTTTCCGATTCCACACAACAAGGGCTTGACGTGCTATCCCTCAAAATTTGATTCATCGCTAGAATCCAACCAGCTGCCTGGACGGAATCATCCAACTTAGCAGTCTGAAGGATCGCCCCAGTTAACTGCCAGCCGCCGGGTTTCACGTCCTGATTTGTAGCGTAGACTTGGTTTTGGTGCGGGATCGATTTGATCGTCAACGGTGGCGAAGGAAAGATTCCTTTGGCCAGACAACTCACAGCATCACACGCGTTTCCGCGATAGAACGGTTAGAGAGGATACCATGTACGAACGATTTACCGACCGAGCACGGAAGGTCATGCAGTTGGCCAACCAAGAGGCCCAAAGATTCAATCACGAATACATCGGCACCGAGCATATTTTGCTCGGGCTGGTCAAAGAGGGCAGTGGCGTCGCTGCTAACGTGCTTAAAAATCTCGAAGTCGATCTTCGCAAGATTCGGCTCGAAGTCGAAAAGTTGGTGCAGAGTGGGCCCGAAATGGTCACCGTTGGGAAGCTGCCACAAACACCTCGCGCGAAAAAGGTGATCGAGTACTCGATGGAAGAGGCTCGCAACCTGAACCACAGCTATGTCGGCACTGAACACATCCTGCTCGGTTTGCTGCGCGAACAAGAAGGCGTCGCCGCCCAGGTGCTGATGAACCTCGGGTTAAAGCTGGAAGAAGTCCGCGAAGAAGTACTGAATTTGCTTGGGCACGGTCTCGAAGGTGCCGAAGTGGGTGAGCGCGGTGGACGCACTGGCGAAACCGGCGAAAGCACCAGCGGCAGCAGTAAAACCGGCAAGAGCAAAACGCCAGCCCTGGACAGTTTCGGTCGCGACCTGACCGAATTGGCCAAAAAAGGCGAACTCGATCCGGTGATCGGTCGTGCTCGCGAAATCGAACGAGCGATCCAAATCCTTTGCCGCCGAACGAAGAACAATCCGGTTCTCCTGGGCGAAGCAGGCGTCGGTAAAACCGCCATCGTCGAAGGCTTTGCTCAAAAGGTGATCGCTGGCGAAGTGCCTGATATTTTGGCCGACAAACGAATTGTGGTGCTCGATTTGGCCATGATGGTTGCTGGTACAAAGTACCGTGGCCAGTTCGAAGAACGCATTAAGGCCGTGATGACCGAAGTGCGCCGCGTCAAGAACACGATTCTGTTCATCGACGAACTTCACACGTTGGTCGGTGCTGGTGGTGCCGAAGGCGCAATCGATGCCGCCAACGTGCTCAAGCCAGCGCTAGCTCGTGGCGAAATCCAGTGCATCGGTGCGACGACGCTCGACGAGTATCGCAAGTACATCGAGAAAGATAACGCGCTGGCTCGGCGGTTCCAGGAAATCATCGTCGAACCGACCGGCAAGCAAGA
>DNWZ01000544.1 GCA_003506095.1 Planctomycetaceae bacterium
CACAACCGGGGCAGCGTTTTGACGGCATCAGTATCGTGCCGGCGCTGCGAGGCCAGAAGCTTGAGCGTGAAGCGATCTTCACTTATTTTCCGCATGCACCTGCGATACCGGACTGGTTGCCGCCATCGGTCAGCGTGCATCAGGGTGATTGGAAGTTGATTCGTATTTTTCATGGTGGTGAGAAACAGTCGCATCGCTATAAGCTGTTCAATCTGCGGGATGATATTGGCGAACAGAGCGATTTGGCGGCGGCGTTTCCGCAGCGAGTGGAGGCGATGGATGAATTGATCGAAGCTTTCTTGGTCGACACCGGCGCGGTTCGTCCGCTGGCCAATCCGAACTTTGATCCGTCAAAGTATCAGCCTGAATTGGAGGGCAAGGGGACACTTAAACGCAGTGCTGACGGCCCGCCGAGAAAGGCATCGCGCCCAGCAAATGCGAAGGGGAATCTGGGTAAGGCGGTCGCGGGCTGGCGGGCTGCGGGTGGTTGTTCGATCGCGATCGATGACGGCGCGATGGTGATCACCAGCGCCGGTAATGATCCGCATGTGATCTATCAAATGCCTCGACCAATGCCGTCGGGGACATTGACATTGCGATTTAAGATGAAGTCGGATTCCGCGGGCAAGGGGCAGGTATTTTGGAGCCAGGAAGGGCTTGCGCCGCCATTTTTTCGCGACCGCAGCGTCGTGTTTCCTGTCGAACATGACGGAAAAACTGGCGATTATGCGATCGAATTGCCGGCAAAGGGGCCGGTGGTGGCGATCCGAATCGATCCATCGATGGGACCGGGTACGATCCGGATTAGCAATCTATCGATGACGTCGGAGGATGGAGTGGAGATTTATAGTTGGAAGTTTTAGTGGTTAACCGATCTATAAGACGCGTGAAGGCTTTCGATTTATGTTCAAATTCGTCTTTGCAACCGGAAGTATGTTCCGTCGCCAGATACTAGGGCGACACAAGTGCATACCGCACATCTTTTTGACCCCCACGAGCTCGTCTCGTGGGTGAATAAGGTTTGCAAGCTAGACACCGACGCCCTCGCCAGTCGCCGGAGTTTAACTTGTGCTCGCCGCTTCAAGCGGCGAGCACAAGTTAAACTCGGAAGGTCTCGCAAATTACGGCTCTAATTCTAGCTTGCCAACCTCTGCTTCCTGCCAGACGAGCTGGCAGGGGAGCAATACATGATGGCTAATTTTCCATATCGATTAACATCTGCTGGGCAACTTGGCCGCATTGGCTCAAGTAAGTGGCGCCAAAGAGGTTCAGGTGATTCAAGAGGTGGTACAGCACATAAACTTTGCTTCGCTGGCGCCAGCGTGGCGGCAATGGCCATTGGTCGTTATAAGATTCATAGAAGGATGGTGGACATCCGCCGAACAGCAGCAACATCCCGAACTCAGCTTCGCGACAACCGTAGTAGATCGCCGGGTCGATAATGACGGGTTGGTTGCAGGTGTCGAACAAATAATTGCCGCTCCAAAGGTCGCCGTGCAGCAAGCTGGTTACATCGTCTCTTCCGGCGAGGATTGTCGGCATCGCTTCGATCAACGTTTCGATGTCGCGTTTGGTTGGCGTATCGATCAGGCCGCGATCGGTGGCTCGGCGCAACTGCGGTCCGATACGGTTTTCCTGAACGAACTGCACCCAGGTGGCCGCTGGGGTGTTGAATTGGGGGCTGGCCCCGAGAAAGTTGTCGTATTCCAGGCCGATTCGGCCGCCAGCAGATTTGCGGTGCAGATCCGCCAGTTGGCGGCCCAGCCGTTCGAAGTCGCTCGTTGTACCAGTTTGGATCCACTGCATAACCATCAGCACGCGATCGCCGATTGTTTGGATCTTTAGCGGCTTGGGGGTACGGATCGCCTCGATGGCGGCCAGGCGATTGAGTGCGTCGAACTCGCAGCGAAAGTTTGCTTGGAAGTCCGCCCGATTGCTTTTCACAAATAAATCGTGAAGCTTGCCGTCGGGGTCGCGCACCGTCACGCGAGCGGCTTCGCTGATGCAACCCCCGCTGATTGGACGGCAATCGGTCACGATTCCCCAATCGGCGACTACGCTTTGGATTAGCTGCTTTTGCATCGCTGGGTACCTTGATCTGTGTTGCCGGTAGTAAATGCCGTGGTTTGAGGCGACCTGGACTTGCAATGCCGCAACCACACCAACGGGGTGAAGTGTAGAATCCGAAAACTTTTTCTCGATTGACGCAAATAAAACCCTCCTGCGGCGCATCCTGCTAACGTGACCGAGTCATCCCAGCGACCCGACGACGGCTCAACCGTACCATCGCCGCCTGCGATTGAAGGTCCGCGCGACCCGAGACAGCTTTCGGCAGCCGAGTTTGACGAATGTTATCGTCAATGTGCGTCGGGTTTGCGGATTGCGTTGAGGATGCGATTGAAGAACGATTTGGATGTTGAAGCGTGTTTGAATCGCGTGTTCGAAAAATTGTGGTTGCAGGGGCACGAAGTTGCACCTGTGGCCCGGCGATCGTGGTTATTTGTGGTGGCGCGGAATGAAGCGGCGCTGGTGGGACGTCACGCGGCCCGCAGGTCGATCGAGCGGGCGGGTAACGAAGAATTGGAAAGTTCTGGGGGTGGTGTTGATCCGAAAACCGAAACTTTGATGCCGCTGGATGCTCTGTTGCGAAACGAACAGATTGAAAAGTTGCGGTTGGCCGGCCGCGAGTTGAGTGACCAGCAAGCGGAGATTTTGCGATTTCGATTTTATGATGATTTAACCTTTCGTGAAATCGCGGATCGTTTGCAGATTCCTCTGGGTACTGCATTGACGCGAGTGCGAGCGGCGATTCTGAAGTTGAGGAAATCGCTGGATGACGAAGGGTAACGAAAGACTGATGGTCGGGTTCTTGTTCGAGGGTCTAGCCTGCGAACCTTATTCACCCACGAGACGAGCTCGTGGGGGTCAAAAAAGACGAGATAACGATTTACTTCTGCGAAGCGGCTAAAAAAATTAAGAACGCCAGATAAATGACGCAGCCAGACCGAATCGAAACGAGCTTCGCCCCGCCGACGGATGAATCGCTGGTCGATTACCTGTTGGGTGAATCGGCCGATAGCGACGCGATCGAGCGTTGGTTGGCGATCGACCAGGCGCATTTGTTTCGTTTGGAAGAGCTCGCAGAGGTTGTATGTGCGACAGGCACCGATGCATTTCTGGCGGGTGTTCGTGGCGAAACCGTTTCGGTGGCGCGGTTGGCTGAGTCTGGGTCGATGCCGACGGTTAGCACCGGAAAAGAAGCTCGCGTTTCTGCGCGACGTTTGCTGCTGGGGCTTGC
>DNWZ01000736.1 GCA_003506095.1 Planctomycetaceae bacterium
CTCAATCAGCGGCGTGCCAGCAGGGTTCTCGCTCTCCAGCGGGGAGCGTCAAGCCGACGGCAGTTGGAAAGTCGATCCGTCGGAACTCTCGATGATCACGCTTTCAACTCCCAAAGATTTTTATGGACAAGTGAACTTGTCCGTTGAGGCGACCACTAATGAATCAGGCAACGGCGATACTGCCGTAATTTCAAAATCATTTACGGTCAACATTGAAGATGTCAAGGACCATGCAATCCACTCGGGGCGGTTAACAGATTACGATATCGTCCGTAATGTGGATGGCTCCTTCACGGTTCGCGATCTAAGGCCAGGTTCACCAGAGGGAACGCAACGGGTTGTTGATGTCGAGAGTTTTATATTCTCTGATCAAACACTAACGCCGGATCGGGTTGTTAGTGAATTACAGATCGCCACAGGATTAGGAAGAGATAATCCTAGTGATCCATCGCAGATTGCGGGAGCACGTGACGTGGTTGCCGTCAACTCGGCGTCGCCTGATGACACTCCCGCCACAGATCCTCCATTAGCTCTTGCGGGTGTGGAGGCAAGCATTGACCAAACCTTGCGAAACCTTGATTCATTGACAACGGAGGAAAACTCGTCCGCAACGGCGCAGGTGGTCGAGCCGTTTACACCAGCAAACGATCTTCAATTCGTGACGCTACCCCCATTGCCTCGATACGACTGGTCCAACGTAAAGTTCAGCGACCTAGTTGAACTTAATGCAGAAGATAGAGACTTCCAAGGTAATGCCAGCGATTGGCAATCCGCAGTACGCCTTAGCGGGCAAGATACTCAAGAAGTGCTAGCAGATGGATCTGACGCCGCGACAGCCACCGCAGAGGAATCGACCGTGATATCACAACTTTGGAGGCTGTTGCGAGCCTATGGTGGACTACGTCAAAAGTAGTAACCCACGTCTCGACCAGCTTTTTGATTGTGCTTGTTTAAATACGATAATCCCCGTGCTTTCATCGCCGAAGCACGGGGATTGCACGTTGAATGCACATTCCGATTCTGGCACCCATAGTGAGTGGCAATCACATCGTAGCGTTTAGTCGGCCTGTAACACCACGGCGACAATCGTTATCCCATTTTTCTGTACAGGGCATACGCTCGCCCCACCACTGGACCTAATGTTCATTGGATTTCTAGAAATGTATGGCTCGTTAAGTCATTTTGCCCGAGGTAGAAGCGTGTTTGCTGAACTGGAAGACGATCTATTCAAGATCTCTGATTCGCTGGAAGCGTTCAACGAACTTGAGAAATGCACAGACCGAACAATTCTGGCACAGCGTTCCAGTGAACGACTAGATATTCACACCAAACTGGTGATACGCCCGGGTAACCCGAGTGAAAGGCACCGCAGCGCGACCGAAGCGGTGACTGCGGACCTTTCCAATGGAGGGTGTATGACACTGACCTCGCGCGCCGTACTTCCCGGAGACCTATTTTGGCTGGTCTTCTCGGATGATGATGTTCGAATCGGCTCGTTACTAGCACGATGCATGCGCTGCCGCATGGTTCAAGAAGACGCGTTTGAAGTCGGATTCCGATTCCTTCAAGACATTCCCCTGAAGGATCTGCTGAGGTAATTGACAGACAGCACCGAATAACTGATCTGCCCAGATTTTTTTCCGTTCAATAGCGTCATCAACAGCACCCGCCGGTCCGACCATGTCAGCGATCATTCCAGCCAAAGCATCACCGCACACAGGTGCCGTTGAGAATAACGCTCGACCAACCCAAACGACAGGCCAAGCGCCTAGCGCTGAAAAATCAGCACAGGCCATTAGTGAATCCATTTGGCAGATCCATTCAACTGCCGCCACACGGCGTGAGTTTTTGCAGCAAGTTTTGAAAGCGCTTGGTGAGCACTTTAATTCGCCCTACGGCTTGATGGTGATCGAAACCAATACGGGGACGCAGCAAATTCCTTATGAACCTGTTGCCGACGCGGTTACCATCCTCTCAAAACGTTGCAACGGCCCTTTGCTGGATGCGCGCTATCGCCAGCTAGCGGCAGCACGCTTCTTTGTTGATCCACTCAATAAACTGACGTTCGCGATTTTCAGCTGCCCATTAACCGTTGGCGGCGAAGGTGTCATCGGCGCGGTCTCGCTGATTGTTCCTTGCGAAGACAAATCGGAAACCCACGCAAGGTTGCAGTCACTGCAAACTCTGATTGCCCTAGTGGGGACAATGGCTGTCGACGTGGGCACAAAATCCACCAAAATTGCGACGGCAAAGGGGGGTGACGTCAGCTCCGCCTCTAAGGTCGCAGGATACGAAACCCTGCAAGAGTTTGCCTTTGCGGTAACAAACAACCTAAAGGCAAAACTCGGTTGCGAATCAGTCAGCTTTGGACTCGTCCGTGGATCGAGGGTGAAGCTGCTTAGCGTGTCGGGTACAAGCCATGTTGACCCGAGGTCACTGGGGACACAGCAGCTTGAGCAAGTCATGGAAGAATGCCTGGATTCAGGGAAGATCTGTTGTTTCCAGAACTCATCGCATAATTCTGAAAGTGGCGAATCGGGGCACCTACTCCATCGGAAATTACATGCGGACTCGTCTGGCGCGGCCGTCGCTTCGATACCACTATTTGTTGATGACCGCTGTGTCGCTGTGTTGTGTCTACGCCAGATTCCCAATCAAGACTTCTCACTGGATCAACTCGACAAAGTATGTGAATTGGCAACACCGCTGATGCCTGGGGCTATGCTGCTGAGACGGGCGGAACGCAATTTATCGGAACATGTACGAACTGACACCTTGCACTGGATAAAGCAACACCTATTGGCGGACAGCTGGACCAGACGTTTTGCGATCGGACTCATCCTGGGGTTGGGAATATATGTGTTGTTTGGCAAGCAAACCTACATGCTATCGCTCCCCTGTTCGATCGTACCGGCACAGGAACTGCAAATCGCATCGCCCTTCGAAGGGATCATACGCGAAACCCTAGTACGTTCGGGCGACTCCGTCAAAGCCGGGCAACTATTGGTAAGAATGGATACGCGACAGTTATTGCTGGACAAACAGAAAGCAGCTTCTGACCTTGCAACGGCCGAAATCGAATCGATGCAAGGTGCTCGAGACGGCGACATCAACCAAGCAGCAATGGGAAAGTCTCGCGCGGACGCGGCCCGCTGCCAACTCGAGAAGATCAAAAACTCACTCTTATTGTCTGACGTCCGCGCACCAAGCGACGGGACGATACTTAGTGCTGAATTGGAGAAGCGAATCGGCGAAACAGTTCCACTTGGCGAACCGCTCATTCAGTTCGCACCTGCCCAGAATTGGAAGATCGAACTAGAGGTCCCAGAGTTCATCTCGGCACTCGTTTCCCATGGACAACCAGGTACCTTCGCAGCGATCTCACGGCCGAACGCGCCGATCGGATGCGAACTGCGTCAAGTGCGAACTTCGGCCGAAGTGCGAGAAGGCAGAAACGTGTTCGTAGTAGATGCCGCCTTGACCGAACCGGCCCCAACTTGGCTGCGTTCGGGCATGGAGGGTGCAGCACGAATTGACGTCGGTCGCCATGCCGTTTGGTGGGTTTGGATTCACCGGGCGATCGATTCGATCCGCGTTTACGCTTGGAAAATGTAGGTCATGAACGCAGAACAAAACGGCACCTCAGAGCTTGCTGAAAAGTTGGGTGATGTTCGGGCAAGCATTCGGCCTAATTTGGACGTGTCACGGCATATATTCTCCGGTAAACCCACTTATCTCTTAAGAGACCCTGTAACTGCGCAGACCCATCGGTTTAGCGTTGAAGATTACCAATTGTTGATTGCGATCGATCAATCACGAACGCTTAAGGAATCGTTAGCGCTTTTGATCCAGAAGCAGCGACTTACAGAGGATCAGGCTGAGAACTTCTACAAATTCGTCGTCCACTTGCATCAATTGGGCTTACTAAGCCTTCCCCTCGGAGACGGCACTGCACTTTATAAGCGATACAAAACTCGCCACGATGCGTCAAAGAAGGCAAGCCTGGTAAAGCTGCTTTTCATGAAGCTTCCGCTCGCAAAGCCCGACAAATGGCTCGGACGAACGCTCCAATTCGCTTGCCCTCTATTTACCAAGCAGGCTTTCATTATCTGGCTGATCGCAATGGTGGCAAGTGGAATTGTCTTAATCGCGAATTGGCGTGAATTTATAAGTCCACTTGGAACGATGTTGGCACTAAGTAATGTCCCGATGCTGTGGTTTCTATTGGTGACGCTTAAAGCATTTCACGAACTTGGCCACGCCTATGCCTGTAAGCGATTTGGAGGAAGCGTTCCCGAGATGGGAGTGATTTTGATGATGGGCACCCCATGTGCTTACGTGGATGCATCGACATCATGGAGTTTTCCCAATCGTTGGCATCGCATGTTCGTGGCCATGGCGGGGATGTACTTTGAGTCGATAGCGGCGATGGTCGCCTTGGCGATCTGGCTGATGACTGATACCGGACACATTCACTCGGCCGCACAGTACGCGATTGTATTGTCGACCGTGATTACAGTGGGTTTTAACGCCAACCCGCTTATGCGTTATGACGGTTACTTTATACTGTCCGATGTTTTAAACATTCCAAACTTGCATCGCGACGCAAAAACCGCAACGACGGGAATGATTAAGTCGATTCTATTCGGCATTCCGCTTCCTGAAACATCCGATAGCCGCTTACGGCAAACCGCTATGTCGGCTTTTGGCTTGATGTGCATGCTTTATCAAGTAACCGTCATGCTTGGTATTGCCACGCTGATTCTGCTTGCGACTCCAGTGATCGGCCCGATTGCAGCCGCGCTCGTATCGGGAGTCCCGGCGATGCGATTTATAACCAAAAACATCGACTTTATCTTCAGGTCACAAGAATTGGCTCCTGTGCGTGGGCGCGCAATCATTGTCTCCGGCTCCCTTTTTGCAGTTGTTTTAGGCTTTTTCCTTTTGATTCCGATTCCAGGAAGAATTCAAGTGAAAGGCGTTGTCCATCGTCTTGACGAGCATTCTATTCGAGCAGGTGTCGACGGTTTCTTGGTCAGCCAGTTAGCTTGCGAAGGCGCTCCTATCTCCTGTGCGCAAACTTTGTTCCGACTTGACAATCAAGAATTAATAACACGTCGTGCGGAACTCGTTTCACAGGCCCAACAGTTGAATCTTCAGGTTCAGAATGAGATCGCAAATAGCTCGTTAAAGGCGGAGCAATTGCGGATACAATTGAATTCGGCAAACGAGGAATTGGCCGACCTTGACACAAAAATTAGTCAACTCGATGTGGTTGCCCATGCAACGGGCGAACTGGCACTTCTGCCTAGCATTCCCCAGGTCGGAAAGTTCATTCGAAAGGGCGAACACCTTGGACAGCTTGTCCATGGGCCTTGGATCATTCGCTCGAAGCTGACCGCTGAACAATGGACCAACATTTCCAGACACCTCGATGCGCATGTTTATGTCCGTTTGATGGGTATGCCGCAGAAAACTATGGCTGGAAGAATTGTTCGCGCAATGCCTGTCGGATCAAAGAAGATCGAACAGGTTGCGCTAACACAATTAGGCGGGGGCGACATCGCGGTGT
>DNWZ01000251.1 GCA_003506095.1 Planctomycetaceae bacterium
GGTTCAGGATCACGCTCGTTCCGTGCCCCACGTCGATGAATGTAGCTCGCAAATCATTCGACCGATTTTGTGATGGCAACACGGCCAACCACCAGGCGATCACACACCAGGCGATCGACCCGATCACAAAACAGCGAGCGCGATATCGGCGACCGATTCCAGCAAATCCGGCGACCAGCAAGGCGTAATAGGAAGCAACCCACCACGCCGGCGGCCCGGGCAGCCAGAAATGTCCCCAGACAAAATCCGCAGCCACGTCGATCACCTGTTGCATGATCCACAGCGCCGCAAAGCAAACTTCACCGGCCGGAAATGCGAGTCGGTCCCAAGCCATTGCGCAAACAACAGCCAATAGTCCGCTTAGCAACGCGACGGTCATCGGCACGCCCAGCAAGACATTGGCGAACACCGCAATGGGTGTAACTAAGTTGAAGTGCATCCAGACTAGCGGCGTTGTGGTCAACGTCACACAGAGGCTGAACCAAAACGCGTTGTTCAGTTTTCCAACCACCCAGCGCAATCGCCGGCGCAGCGGCGACGCGGCCGTTTGGGCCAATCGGTCGAGTTGCGATTCGGCGCGTAATTCGTCATCCATTTCACGATAGCGTTGTCCGCAACTGACTAGCGTCGCGACAGCGAGAAACGACAATTGCACACCCACCCTGCTCAAATCGGTCGGATTGATCAGCATTAAAACCAGGGCCGCTGCGGCCAGGGAATTCAGTGGCAACGATTGTCGATCAAACGCCGCCGCAGCCAGCACGACCGCGACCAGCATCGCCGCTCGCAACACCGGCGGACGACCGCCGGTGACAGCCACAAACAGCAAACAACAGATACCGACAAAAAGGATTTGTGCGACGCCGCGAAGCCCCAACGACGTCGCGATTGCTCGTACCATCATCGCCACGATTCCCATATGCAAACCGCTGACCGACAACAGGTGCACGGTTCCGGTTTCTAGCAGTTTGTCTTGCAGTTCTGGGTCTAATGAACTGCGCCTGCCGACGACCAACGCAGCAGCAAGTGCGCCCGTGTCTGCGCCCAAACAGTTCATCAGCGTTTTTTCGCCGTTGAGCGAAATGCGGTTAGCCAATCGATTCAATCCCCAAGCGGCGCGCTCGATCGTTTCCACCTGTCTGGCATCACGCACAAACAGGCGGCCATGTTGCCGCAGGTTTCGTGCGACCAGTCGCATGTCGGTTTGGCCAGGGTTGGTCGGTTGCATAAATGCAGCAATTTTCCCTGACAACCTCACCGTGTCGCCGGTGCCAATTTGATCGACTTCGGTGTCGACGCTGACCCACAACCGCCCTTGGCAGTTTTTGAAATCCACGCCCTGTCGAATCGACGAGACATCGACATTGAACCGCGTTATCCAAGGTGACTCGCCTTGCTTGAGATCTGACTGGCGTTTGGCGACCCGTTGAACCAACCCGGATACTTTGCCCACCACAATCGCCGGTTGCAGATCGTCGGTTATCAACTCGCGAACTGTTGCTGATTGATAATTGGATTCGTCCCAACGCGATCGCACCGCCGCTGTCATTGCGACCGTTGCCATCAGGATCGCCCAGTGTCTCCAACGCAACGATCCTGTGTACCGCCACAAGCCAACCAAGATCACCAATCCGAATATCGCTAATCCGATCGATTGGCTTTTCTCTGCCACGATCCCAAGGGCGCTTGCCGCAGCAATCGTGATCATCGGTTGGCGACGCAAATCAAACGGGCGTTGCCGCGACCAGAAACATTTCGCTTCGTTTTTTTTCGAATTCAATCGGATGCGCCTTTCCGCCACGACTGCGATTGGATCCAAAAGTAGACGCGATGTTTAAATTCGTCCATTTTCAAGGCCAAATTTCACGTGAATGCAATCGAAAAGAACACGCAACTCGACTTCAAGAATACCGCCCGCCTGGGTGCAATGCGACTGTCCGCTAGGTGCGGCATAATAAGTTTTATCCTTTGCCTGATCGCGTTGGCTCAACTCAACCTCTTCCACTTCGAATCGATCGCTATGGCACTGTCGCGTTGTCAGCATGGGAACCGACGCACGATGGCAGTTCGGTCGCTTATTCGTTAGCTGATGGCGGCAGCGATTGGCGAACGATCCAAGTACGCGATATTGCTCCGCCGACACGCTGGCTTACAAACGTGATGACGAAAAAGAGTCGGATTTTTCACCAACGGAGAAGGACAACGGCCGCTACTTGGTGATCTCCAATTAACGCAGCACCGAAAGCGTGTCGCAGATTTTCATCAAAGATTTGACGAATCCTGACGCCCAGGTTCAACGGCTGATCCCCGGGTTTGATGCTGATTATGTATTTGTCGGAATCCAAGGCGACGAAATGTTCTTCGTTTGCGTTACCGATGCATCGCGTCGCGTCGTCGCGGTAAAGACCTCCGCCGCTGCGCAACGACGTGAAGTGATCGCAGAAGGTGACGATGGGATCGAATCGGCCAGCCTGTTTGGCGATCGGTTGATTGTGACCTATTTGAAAGATGCTCGCAGCGCGGTGAGCATCTATTCATTATCCGGTGATCCATGCGGTTGCCAACTTGCGAGGCGGTGGCGAATACGGGCGACAGTGGCATGAGAAGATGGACATGTTGCGGTTCCACCAGTTTACGATCGGATGGGCATGGGTCGGCGTGATCGGTAGCAGCGATGATGCCGAGCAGTTTCAAAACCGGATCACTTATTCTCCGCTGCATCGGCTCCGCCCCGGGACTTGCTACCCAGCGACACTGATCACAACGGCTGATCGCGATGACCGCGTCGTCCCGGCTCCCAGTTTCAAGTTCGCCGCCGCACTGCAACATGCTCAATCGTATGATCGTCCGGTGCTGATTCGCATCGAAACACACGCCGGGCACGGTGCCGGAACGCCGGTCAGCAAATCGATTGACGAGTATGCCAACATGTGGTCGTTCCTGGTTGCGAACTTGCCGCTGGACTGATTGGCAACGACTGATTCGGCGCGACAGAAACTGATCGCACACTCGATCGATTGACACGCGATTGGTACAACGATTCGCAAGTGTCGCAGATCGCGGTAAAAAGAATCCTTCGACAGGTCGACTTTTTTCAGTGATCGATTTCGCACGTTTGTTCTAGCCAACCTTCGGTCCGTTCAACATGTTTATGCAACAGCCGGGCGAGTCGCCTTACGACCTTCGATTCAGCTTCGCGGGTTTTTACACACGTATCTCATGGACTTTCTGGCTGATGGCTGTCGTGCTGGGTTACGAACTCGCACGTGGCGTTGACGATAAGTTTATGGGGGCGAGTCCCGGTGTGTTACCGCTGTTGGCGATTTGGGCATTGTGCATCATGGTTTCGATCCTGATTCATGAGCTCGGGCACACGATCGCGTTCCGTGTATTCGGTATCGATTCATCGATTTTGCTATACCATTTTGGCGGCTTAGCGATTCCCACCGGCGCGAAATTTGGCGGGCGATCGCTCGGTCGATTGACCAGCAAAGAAGACTTAATGGTTTCCGCTGCGGGCCCTGTCTTTCAAATCGGTTCAGCAATTTTGGTGACGTTATTGGTCGCAGCTTTTGGCTATCGAGTCGACGCGCTGGCGTGGTTGCCGGGGCCACTTGCTGAGCTAGGCGCCCAGTTTGGCGGCAAGCGGATCGATAGCGCCGCGACATTCGCGCTGGTTAATTTTTATGTCCTGCCAAGTATTTTTTGGGGACTGTTGAACTTGTTGCCGGTATTGCCGCTGGATGGCGGGCGAATCGCACAAGCGTTGATCATGATAAACCGAGGCGACCTGAATCATGCGAGGTACTTAAGCGTGATCGTATCGATTTTTATTGCCATTTACGCTTTTCAGTCCGGTCAAACGTTCCTCGGTATCTTCTTTATTTGGATGGGAATCGACAACTATCAGGCGATCAACCCGGGCAGTAACTGGCGTTGATTTCACGC
>DNWZ01000441.1 GCA_003506095.1 Planctomycetaceae bacterium
TTCGCGGAGCGAAAGGCGACGATGCTGGTTCCCGAGCTGTTGACGGCGATTGAGCATGAGACGGACTCGACCGTTTTCTATGCCGGATGGCAAACATTGCGTTCCTTGAGTTCGGTGAAAGAGCTACGTGAATTGCTGAGCGATCCACGCGTTGCAGTCCAACGAGCGGCTTTGTTAGGGCTGCTTGAGACGCACTCTGCAACTCAAGAAGAAGTCCGTGCTTTGGCCGCGAAAGATGGCGACGCCGAGGTCCGCAAAGTCGCTGAACTGTGGTTGTCCAAGAGCGGCATTAATAAGCCGAGAATCGAAGGACGCTCACTGCAAGACGCTTCAGCGCCAGCCGCTGCTGAAGCTCCATCAGCAACTGGTATAGCGACAGTGCGAAATATGAAGGTAACGAGCAGCGTTTCCTATAAAGTAGTGCCGGGAGGTTTTAAGCGGAACACGCCGGTTTATGTGGATCGCGGCTATCGATTAACCATCGTACCAACGGAGCTTGAGGGCGCTGATCTCATTCAAACGGCTAACGAAGATGACAACTCTCGCGGGCTGCAATGGCTCAGCGCAGAGGCACTGCTGCCCGTGCGTGTGTGGGTCGGCATTGACGCTCGGCAGAAGCAAGCCCCTCGTTGGTTATTAAAGAACTTTCAAAAGGAGCCGTTCACGGCAGCGATCGATGAAGGTGCAAGTTTTGTTTTTTATTCGCGAACGTTCGATGCAGGTCTTATCGACTTAGGCGGGAATACCGATGACGGCCGCGGTGGCGGGAAGGGGAACTATATCGTTGCGATTACTCCACTGCCACTTGCCAAACTGCAAGCCAAGACGACGGTCGACGCCGCTCTGGAGATGCTCGGTCGCGGCGATCGGGACCGTGGCGAATTGCTGTTTCGACATGCGCTGGGTGCAAGCTGCGCAAAGTGCCATAGTATCGATCGATCTGCAAATGGATTCGGGCCCAACTTGAGCAGCATCGGCCAACGCTCCAACACGCGGCACATCGTCCAGTCCATTGTCGATCCCAGCGCGGTTATCACCGAAGGCTTCAATCAACTAACGGTTGTCACTGATGACGGCCAGGTTTACTCGGGCGTGCTATTGGAAGAAAGCGGATTGACTCTTTCGCTTGGCCAAACCAACGGCGAGCGGGTTGATATTCCAAAGAACTCGATCGAAGAACGAAAAAAGAGTACGGTTTCTGCAATGCCTGATATGTCAGATTTTCTTACACCGCAGAACGTTGCCGACTTAACCGCATTCTTACTGTCGATGCAAGCGCTGCCTGCCGGAGTCGGCACGAATACTATGACACCTTCCATTTCTGCTCCCCAGCATCGCAGCTTTAGTGTTCAAGAACAAAAAGGTCGACTGAGTATTTCACTTGATGGCCAAGCAATCGTGGATTTCGTTTTTCAGGACGAGATAATTCTGCGACCGTACTTTGCGAATGCCCGACTTGCCAATGGCGTTCAGGTGACTCGCAATCATCCACCGATTGCCGGAGAAGATGCTGTCGATCATGACACAATGCATCCGGGTATTTGGTTAGGCTTTGGCGACATTAGCGGTCAAGATTTCTGGCGAAACAAGGCGACGATGGAACATGTTCGTTTCGTTACTCCGCCAACTTTTAAGAATGGGCTGTTGCAGTTTTCGACCGAATGCCGCTTGAAGAGCAGCAGCAACCAGCCACTTTGTCTTCTAACCAACGAGATCACATTAAGTGCTCGACCAAGTGGTTGGATGCTTTCGTGGACCGCCAAGTTTCAGGCAGATCAAAATTCGATTGCTTTTGGTGATCAGGAAGAGATGGGCTTCGGTGCCCGAGTCGCCACTCCTTTCATCGAGAAGAACGGCGGAGTAATTCGCAGCTCGACGGGCAAAAAGACCGCTAAGGAAACTTGGGGCCAGCCGGCGAAGTGGTGTAACTATGCCGGAACAGGCGTTGATTGCGGCGGTATCCTGCTGATGGCCAGCGAGAAGAACTTCCGCGAAAGCTGGTGGCACAATCGCGACTATGGCGTGTTCGTCGCCAATCCGTTCGGTCGTGAAGCGATGAAACAAGGACCGAAGAGCTTAGTAGAAATAGCGAAAGGCCAAACACTTCAACTCCGGTTCGGGGCGCTGATCCACGACGGCAAGGATATCGATCTTGCAGGTGAATATAAGATTTTCCTGGAGAGCAAATAGAGCGTTTTGGTTACTCGAGCGTCGACAATGGGTACTGAACGCAGGATTGCGACATTCGCTGTCGATCACGTTTTGCTTTTCATGCAAGAACATCCTTCACCACATGCCCTTCGACATCCGTGAGGCGATAATCGCGACCCGCGTGGCGGTAGGTCAGTTTTTCGTGATCGAAGCCCATCAGGTGCAGAATGGTAGCGTGGAAATCATGGACGTGGACAGGCTTGTGCTCGGCGCGCAGACCGATCTCGTCCGTGCCGCCGTGAACAATGCCCGGCTTCACGCCCGCACCGGCTAACCAGGAACTAAACGCCCAGGGATGATGTTCACGACCTTTGGCGTCAGCCGTATTATTGAATGGCGTACGACCAAACTCCGTTGTCCAAACAACAAGCGTATCATCGAGCATGCCGCGTTGTTTTAAATCTTTCAACAAGGCAGCTATGGGTTGATCAACGTTCTTGGCCAGAGGCTCGTGAGTCATCATATCGCCGTGCGCATCCCAGTTCGCCGACGAACCGGTATCGATGAGTTCGACGAAACGCACGCCGCGTTCGACCAAACGCCGAGCGGCCAGGCATTGCCAGCCAAAGCCGGTGGTCTGGCCGCGTTGTAGTCCATAGCTAGCGAGCGTAGCCTCGTTTTCCTGGCTCAAGTCAAATGCATCGGGCACGGCCATCTGCATCCCAAAGGCGGTCTCGAAGGATTGCATCCGTGCGGTGAGCAATGAATCGCCAGGCCGCGTGGCAAGGTGCTCTTCGTTCGTCTGACGTAGCGCGGCGAGTTCCATTTGTTGAAGGTCCGCAGGAAGCCTGGGGGCCACGTTGTTGATCGGTTCTGTACCTGGGATAACAAGCGTGCCTTGATGTGCACCGGGCAAGAAGTCGCTTGCGAAGACCTGCGTGCCCGCATAGGTCTGCTTCGGCGCGATGACTACGAAACCGGGCAGGTTGCGATTCACGGTGCCCAGGCCGTAGGTCAGCCAGGACCCCATGCTGGGTCGCGCTTGAGTGAACGATCCGGTGTGCATGCCGAGTGTGGCGTTGTAATGGTTGGAGTGCGAGGTGTGCATCGACCGGATTAGCGCGATGTCATCCACACAGGTCGCAATATGCGGAAATAGACTGCTGACCTCGGTGCCACACTCGCCATGCTTTGCGAACTCCCACTGTGGCCGCTTCAAATAGATCCGTTCGTATCCGGGACGGCCTTTGA
>DNWZ01000331.1 GCA_003506095.1 Planctomycetaceae bacterium
GGCGGCGGGCAACCGTCGTCCCAGACAAATGGTCACCGGCGGCGTCTTTGACGACGTCACAGAACCCGGCTTACAAACCCACTTCCGATCGCTTCTTTCCCAGCGAATCTCTCGCACGAGACGTCGCAGGGATGTTCTAATGGCATGACAGTGTCCACCGACTGTCACGATTGGCCAATTTGAAGGAGCACGCATGAAATGTCGCTCGACGATCTCCGTTGTCATCGCCTGTTGCTTGATCGCAAACGGGTTCTTCGCGAGCAATGGGCTCCGTGCTCAAACGCCCGAAGTTCTGTTTCAAACCGGCCAATACGAAGCGGCCGCGATCGCCGCGCGCGCTGAAGTCGATCGCGGCGTGTGGAATGAAAAGTGGTCGCGGTTACTCATGCAGACGCAGGTTGTGCAAGGACAATACGCCGCCGCCCTGGAGACTTACGAAGCGGCGATTCGACGCTATTCCAACAGTCTGACGCTGCGAATGTTGGCTCGCGAGGCGTTGTTGGGTCTTGGCCAGCAAGAGCGCGCTGAAGCCGAAGCGGACGAGATCTTTGAAATCTTGCAACGCCCCGCCGGGCGATTCGCAACGTCGGACAACTTAGTCGCCGCCGGTCGATACTTCGCGCTGCGGCGCGAGGACGCTCGACAAATTCTTCAGTTTTTTTACGACCGCGTTCGAGCTTCCGAGCCCGGGCATGTCGAAGCGGCGATCGCGACGGCCGAACTAGCACTGATCAAGGGTGATTATCAAGTCGCCGCCAAGACGCTCGGTGAAGCAAAGAAGTTGGACGCCGGTGACCCGCGAATCGATTACTTGTTATGGAAGGCGTTCGCGCCGAGCGATCCGCCGAAGGCAACCGCGTCGTTACAGCAAGCACTCGATCGCAATCCTCGGTTGGTTCCTGCGCTGCTGGCGATGGCGGAAATGGCGATCGATCGCGAACGATACAGCGACGCCCAGTCGTTGATCACCAAGGTGTTCGAGGTCAACGTCCATCAGAGCGAAGCGTGGTCGTTGCTAGCCGTCATCGCCCATCTTCGTGGTCAAAGTGAAATTGAAAAACTGATGCGCGCCGCAGCGCTGAGCACTTGGGCACAGAATCCTGACGTCGATCACACGATCGGACGAAAACTTTCACAAAACTACCGCTTCGCCGAAGGTGCCCAGTATCAGCGCCAAGCATTGACGATGGACCCGATGCATCCCGAGGCAAACTTCCAATTGGCCGAAGACTTGCTGAGGCTTGGTCAAGACGACGTCGGTTGGGAGTTAGCGAAATCGGTTGCCCAGAACGATCCTTATAACGTGGTGGCTTATAACCTGGTAACGCTTTACGATCGGTTGCAGAAGTTTGCCACGATTAATGGCGATGGCATTGTGGTTCGCATGGATCCTAAAGAAGCGGCGATCTACGGCCAGTCGGTCATTGAATTGTTGGCCAAGGCTCGCGACGAACTGTGTGAAAAGTACAACGTCGAGGTTGATGGCGTGATCGCGGTCGAGATTTTTCCTCAGCAAAAAGATTTTGCGATTCGGACATTCGGACTGCCCGGCGGCGACGGATTTCTGGGTGTCTGTTTCGGACGCGTCATCACAGCCAATAGTCCGGCATCGCAAGGCGAGCGGCCGTCGAATTGGGAAAGTGTGTTGTGGCACGAGTTCTGCCACGCTGTGACGCTGGAAAAGACCAAGAACCGGATGCCGCGGTGGTTAAGCGAAGGGATATCCGTGTATGAGGAACGCCAGCGTGAGAGTGCGTCGGGTGAATCGATGACACCGATTTATCGCGATATGTTATTGGATGAATCGTTAACCCCGATCAGCAAGCTGAGCGGAGCGTTTCTCAATCCGCCGTCTGCGATTCATCTTCAATTCGCATACTATCAATCGTCGCTGGTGATCGAATTCTTGGTTGAGAACTATGGATTCGAATCGATTCTAAAAGTTTTGGATGATTTGGCGGCGGGACTGAACATCAATGACGCGCTCGTCCGGTCCGTCGGATCGCTCGATCAATTGGACCAAAGGTTTGCGACTTATGCACGTGAAATAGCAGAAGGTTTCGGCAAAGAGGTTGATTGGTCCCGAGATGACCTGCCCGAGCGCGGATCCGTCGAAGATTGGACACGATGGGTCAAAGATCATCCGACGAATTACTTTGGCAATTTGCAATTGGCCCAGTCGTTGATCGCCGCCAAGCAGTACGAGGCCGCGGTCGAGCCGTTGGAGCGGTTGGTGCAGATGCAAGCGGTAACGGGTGGCCGTGGCGGGCCGCTCGAACTGCTAGCGGACGTGTATGCCAAATTGGATCGAACGGTTGAAGAAAAAGCGACTCTGCAGCAGTTGGTAGCGATTTCTGATGATGCGTTGCCGGCGGCGATTCGCTTGGCAGAACTGGCAAAAAAAGAATCGGACTGGCAAACCGTGTCCGAAAACGCCAACCGAATTCTTGCTGTGCAACCGCTGACGGCCGTGGGCCACATGTATCTTGCCGATGCCAGCGAACAGCTTGGCAAGCCGCTCGAAACGATTCAAGCGTTATCGGCTGTTGGTCAACTCGATCCGGTTGACCCGGCGTCGATCGAGTATCGGCTCGCGAAAGCTTATGTGGATCTGGAAAAACCAGATTTGGCAACCGACAAGCTAATATCCGCACTTCGCGAAGCACCCCGTTATCGTGAAGCGCTGCGTCTGCTGTTGCAGATCACCGAAACGCAAGAAAAACAGCCCGATCCAGTCGATCAAGAACCCGGAGAGCAATGATGAAACGTCGTCGAATCTTTCGTGTTGCGACAGTGGCAACGTTTTGCATTTTGGTTTCCGGCTTGGCTTTGGCACAGCGTGAATGGAGAAGGTTTCCGAACATTGCGGTCGATCGCAATGGGGTCCCAACTTGGGAAGTTGACCAGCGATTCCAAGGTGACTTATTCACGTTCGCTCGCGTGCGTTATGAATCCTACGGGCGTGGAGGCGGATGGGCTGTTGATTATCCTGACAGCGATCTCAATTTTTCGCTTCGCTTGCAACAATTGACCACACTGAACGTCAACCCGAACCCCGTCATTGTCGATTTGACCGAAGATAAGATCTTCGATTATCCGTTCTTATACATCATCGAACCCGGCGGGCTTTATTTCAGTGAACCTGAGGTCGAAGCCCTGCGCCGATATTGTTTCAACGGCGGTTTTGTGATGGTGGACGATTTCTGGGGTGACAGCGAGTACGAAAACATGCGCCAACAACTGGAGAGAGTTTTCCCGGATCGAAAACCGATCGACTTGCCGCTATCGCACGAGATCTTTCACAATGTTTATGACCTCAAGGAAAAACCCCAAGTCCCGTCGATCGGCTGGGCATCACGTGGCAGGCAGGAACAGTTGCAAACTTGGGAACCGTCACGCGACGGCACTGACACGTCCCAAGTAAATTACCGTGCGATCCTTGATGACGACGATCGGATTATGGTATTGATGTGCCACAATACCGATCTAGGCGATGGCTGGGAACAAGACTGCGTCGACCCGCTTTACTTCAGCGAGTTCTCGGTAAAACGTGCCTATCCGATGGGCATCAATATTGTCACCTATGCGATGACCCATTGAATTACTGCTCACTGCTCACCGCCGGGCAAATCTTAACCATTTCTTCATCAAACCTTCTCGGACTGTGAAGTAGCACCCACTACCTTTACCGCGGTAGACGACGGCGGGTCAGACACTGGGTCTGGTTGCATGCTCTACCCTCGTAGAAATGGTTGCTTTGATGAGGCTTCTAGTGGCACGTGCAAGCGCGTGTTGGTATTTCGGTTTGGCGATTTGCATCTTGGGTTGTGGTGGCCCAGAACCGCCGGAATCGGTTTATCCGGTGAAGGGCCAAGTGATGTATCGCGGAAAACCGGCTGTCGGTGCGATTGTTGTATTTCACAAGGTCGGAGCCGATCCAACCGCCGGCCAGCCCAGTGGAAAAGTTCAAGAAGACGGTGGCTTTACTCTCACCAGCTATCTGCCCGGTGATGGTGCCGGGGAGGGCGACTACCGAGTGACGGTCAGTTGGCGGGAATCGATTGGTGGATCGCTGAGTGATCCCGATTATGGGCCCGAGAAACTTCCGAAAAAGTACCAATCGCCCGACACATCAGGATTGACGGTTGCCGTGGCCACTGGCAGCAACGATTTGGAACCATTCCAGATCAATGACTAGCAGGCGATGAAAACGACTTGGCCCGATCAGTCATGTCCCTTTTCAGATTGGTTTTAAGCCTTCTTGAATTGTGTCAATTCAAAATGGTTATCGCAAATTGAAGATTTCTTGTTACATGGAGCTGTGTTGCACACGCTGGCCAGCGATTTGCGCAAGCAGTCCATAAAGAGTAGCGTTTCGATTAAAGTCAAGTTGTAAGAATTAAGGTTAAAAATGAGCATGCAGTCAAAAACAGGCGGATTGGGGCAATCGCAACAGCGTAGTCGCGGTTTCACTTTAGTTGAGTTATTGGTTGTGATCGCCATCATTGGCGTCATGGTTGGTTTATTGTTGCCAGCAGTTCAGGCGGCGCGCGAGGCGGCACGCCGGATGCAATGCAGCAATCGCATGAAGCAGATCGGTTTGGGCTTTCATAATTACGAGAGTTCGTTCCGCGCGTTACCGCCCAGCCGTATCGAGATCAACACGCCGTTGTTTCATGCGGGTTGGCAGTCGATGTTGTTGCCTT
>DNWZ01000005.1 GCA_003506095.1 Planctomycetaceae bacterium
ATATCACCAGGCATCAGATCGTTGTCCAATGACCAAGAATCCGCAAAATCGACAGTCAACGGATTGACCGTGTCGTCACCGGAAACCACATCGGCCCACACGACCGCCAAACGGTCATTCGTTAACCGCTGGTCCGATTCTTGTTGTCGCGACCAAACGATGATCAAAGCGATCGAAGCCGCAAGTGTCGCAAGCCCCAGCAACAAACGTCCCGCTGACACGCGAGATTCGTTTCCGACAACCATTGGTATCGGCTCGGACTCAGCCAACCGCGCCACCGACACGCTCTCGCCGCGAACACCTTCCAAAACCGTATCGGCACCTGCCGCACACACAACCTCCGCAAGCCCTTCTAGACGCAACAAATGCGTCTGGTCGATCGCCAACCAACGCTCGATCGCGTCGTTATCAGCCGATTCCCCCAACAGGTAATCGACCAGCGATTCATCCGTCGGCGGGGCGAAGTTCGTTTCGATTCGGTCTGGCTGTGTCATCTATCTGGCGTTCTTAATCTCTTTAGCTGCTTCGCAGAAGTAAATCGTTACATCGTCTTTTTTGACCCCCACGAGCTCGTCTCGTGGGTGAATAAGGTTCGCACGCTAGGCCCTCTAACAAAACTCAATATTCAGTCTTTCGTTACCCTTCGTCATCCAGCGATTTCCTCAACTTCAGAATCGCCGCTCGCACTCGCGTCAATGCGGTACCCAGCGGAATCTGCAACCGATCCGCGATTTCGCGAAAGGTTAAATCATCATAAAATCGAAACCGCAAAATCTCCGACTGCTGGTCACTCAACTCGCGACCAGCCAACCGCAACTTTTCAATCTGTTCGTTTTGTAACAGAGCATCCAGCGGCATCGACGTCTCGGTACTTGGATCGACGCCACCGCTCTCACTACCACCACACCTTTCCAACTCTTCGTTACCCGCCCGCTCGATCGATCTGCGGACCGCATGACGTCCGACCAGCGCCGCTTCATTCCGTGCCACCACGAACAACCACGCACGCCTAGCCGCCGGTGCGACTTCATCTCCCTGCAACCACAACTTCTCGAACACACGATTCAAACAATCTTCGACATCCAAATCGTTCTTCAATCGCATCCTCAACGCAATCCGCAAACCCGACGCACATTGACGANNTCAAAGTCGGCTGCCGAAAGCTGTTTCGGGCCACGCTGGCCTTCAATCGGCGCGGTCGCAGGCGGCGATGGTACGGTTGAGCCGTCGTCGGATCGCTGGGATGACTCGGTCACGTTAGCAGGATGCGCCGCAGGAGGGTTTTATTTGCGTCAATCAAGAAAAAGTTTTCGGATTCTACACTTCACCCCGTCGGTGTGGTGGCGGCATTGCAAGTCTAGGTCGCCTAAAACCACGGCATTTACCACCGGCAACACAGACCAAGGTACCCAGCGATGCAAAAGCAGCTAATCCAAAGCGTAGTCGCCGATTGGGGAATCGTGACCGATTACCGTCCAATCAGCGGGGGTTGCATCAGCGAAGCCGCTCGCGTGACGCTGCGTGACCCCGACGGCAAGCTTCACGATTTATTCGTAAAAAGCAATCGGTTGGACTTCCAGCAAAACTTCCGCTGCGAGCTCGATGGGCTGAATCGGCTAGCCGCAACCGAGACGATTCGCACCCCAAAACCGCTGAAGATCGAAGCGGTCGGCGATCGCGTGATCTTGGTGATGCAGTGGATCGAAGCTGGCCGCAGCAGCGATTTCGACCTGTTGGGCCGTCAACTCGCCGATCTGCATCGCAAATCCGCCAGCGTCCGAATCGGTTTGGACTACGACAACTTTCTCGGGGCCACCCCCCAGCTCAATTCCCAAACGGATGACTGGATTCGGTTTGTCCAAGAAAGCCGCATCGGATCGCAATTGCGCCTAGCCACCAATCGCGGCTTGATCCATCCGCAGATCAAGCGAGACATCGAAATGGTGATCGATTCGATGTCCGTAATCCTCGCCGGAAGAGAAAACGTAACCAGCCTGCTGCACGGCGACCTGTGGAGCGGCAATTATTTGTTCGACACCTACAACCAGCCCGTCGTGATTGATCCGGCGATCTACTACGGTTGTCGCGAAGCCGAATTCGGGATGTTGCTGCTGTTCGGCGGATGTCCACCATCCTTCTATGAATCTTATAACGACCAGTGGCCATTGCCGCCACGCTGGCGCCAGCGAAGCAAAGTTTATGTGCTGTACCACCTCTTGAATCACCTGAACCTCTTTGGCGCCGCTTACTTGAGCCAATGCGGCCAAGTTGCCCAGCAGATATTAAGCGATATGGAAAATTAGCCATCATGTATTGCTCCCCTGCCAGTTCGTCTGGCAGGAAGCAGAGGTTGGCAAGCTAGACTAAGATCGGCTAAGCATCGTGTAGAAAATAAGTGTCGGGTCCTTCCGCCTCTCCCAGAGGAGAGGTGGGTTCTAACCGACATTTATTTTTCGCACGCTGCTAACCACTAAAACTTCCAACTATAAATCTCCACCCCATCTTCTGACGTCATCGAAAGATTGCTAATCCGGATCGTACCCGGTCCCATCGACGGATCGATTCGGATCGCCACCACGGGGCCCTTCGCCGGCAATTCGATCGCATAATCGCCAGTTTTTCCGTCATGTTCGACAGGAAACACGACGCTGCGGTCGCGAAAAAATGGCGGCACAATCCCTTCCTGGCTCCAAAACACCTGCCCCTTGCCCGCGGAATCCGACTCCATCTTAAATCGCAATGTCAATGTCCCCGACGGCATTGGTCGGGGCATTTGATAGATCACATGCGGATCATTACCGGCGCTGGTGATCACCATCGCGCCGTCATCGATCGCGATCGAACAACCACCCGCAGGCCGCCAGCCCGCGACCGCCTTACCCAGATTTCCCTTCGCATTTGTCGGGCGCGATGCCTTTCTCGGCGGGCCGTCCGCACTGCGTTTAAGTGTACCTTTGCCTTCCAATTCAGGTTGGTACTTTGCCGGGTCAAAGTTCGGATTGGCCAGCGGACGAACCGCGCCGGTGTCGACCAAGAACGCTTCGATCAATTCATCCATCGCCTCCACACGCTGCGGAAACGCCGCCGCCAAATCGCTCTGTTCGCCAATATCATCCCGCAGATTGAACAGCTTATAGCGATGCGATTGGTTCTCACCACCATGAAAAATACGAATTAACTTCCAATCACCCTGATGCACGCTGACCGATGGCGGCAACCAGTCCGGAATCGCAGGCGCATGCGGGAAGTACGTGAAGATGGCTTGGCGTTCAAGCTTCTGTCCACGCAGTGCTGGCATAATACTGATACCGTCAAAACGCTGCCCCGGTTGTGGTTCGATCGCCAACAAATCTAATAACGTCGGATAGTAATCACTGCTTTGAATCACTTCGTCGCTGCGAGACCCCGGCGCCACAACCTCAGGATAAACGACAATCGCCGGCCCACGAATCCCGCCCTCATACATCGTCGCCTTGCCGCCACGTAGCGGCGCGTTGTTGGTCGCCGTCGTCCCATCGACCTCGCTGTACATATTCCCGCCGTTGTCTGTCGCCAGCACAATGATGGTTCGATCAGCGATTTGCAGACGATCAAGCGTATCGAGCAACGTTCCCACCGCGTCGTCAAGACTATGCACCATTGCCGCATAAGTTGGCGAACGCTGCGGATCATTCGGATCGACTCGGCTCTTATACTGGTCGATCAACGACTGCTTAGCATTGAACGGGGCGTGAACGCTGAACATCCAATAATTCAAAAAGAACGGCTGGTCTTTATGAGACTCCATGAATGCGACCG
>DNWZ01000402.1 GCA_003506095.1 Planctomycetaceae bacterium
GCAACGGCGCGGGCAAATCGACGCTTCTGCGAATCTTGCTGGGCGAAGAAGAAGTCGACCGTGGCGAAGTGATTCACCACCCATCCTTGCGAGTCGGCTACCTTCGCCAGCACGATCCGTTTCAAGCGGGCGAGTCCGCGCTCGACTTTTTGATGCGGGACAGCGGCCAACCGGATTGGAAATGTGGCGAAGTCGCCGGTCAATTCGAGCTCAAAGGTGCCTACCTCGAAGGTCCCGTCAAGGCGCTCTCGGGCGGTTGGCAAACGCGGGTCAAACTTGCCGCTCTGCTGTTGCACGACCCCAACCTGCTGATGCTGGACGAACCGACAAACTTCCTCGATTTGCGAACCCAGATTCTTCTCGAACACTTCCTCCGCCAATTCAGTAAAGCTGCGCTGATCGTTTCGCACGACCGCGCCTTCCTGAAAGCAACCTGCACCCACACTCTCGAATTGTCGCGTGGCAAGTTGACCATGTTCACCGGCAGGATCGATGCGTTTTTGGAGTATCGCGAAGAACGCATCGAACATGATCGACGCGTCAATGCGACCGTCATGGCAAAGCAAAAACAGTTGCAACGTTTCATTGAAAAGAACCGCGCCAACGCTTCCACCGCCAGCCAAGCGAAAAGCAAAGCCAAGCAACTCGAAAAACTGCAGACCACGGAAATCGAACTCGACGAACCGACCGTGCGAATCCGTGCCCCGCGTGTCCAACCCCGCTCCGCGACCGCGCTGCGATGCACCGACATGGCGATCGGCTACGCCGACCATTGCGTCGCCAAAGGGATTAACCTCGAAATCGAACATGGCGAACGGGCGGCCATCGTCGGTGATAACGGCCAAGGAAAAACGACGCTCCTGCGAACCCTCGTTGGCTCGCTTCCACCGGTCGGTGGATCGCTCAAATGGGGACACGGTTGCGATGTCGGCACCTACGCTCAACACGTCTACACCAGCATCGACGAACGGCAAACCGTGCTCGAAGCGCTCGAGTATCACTGCGATCGCGAGACGACACGCCAGGAAGTTTTGGCGATGGCCGGTGCCCTGTTATTTCGTGACGAACATGTCAATAAGAAAGTCAAAGTCCTCTCCGGTGGTGAACGCGCACGCCTCTGTATGGCCGCACTGTTGCTAGGCACCGACAACATCCTTGTCTTGGACGAACCCGGTAACCACCTCGACGTTGAAACCGTCGAAGCACTTGCCGACGCATTGTTGGAATACAAGGGCACGGTGATCTTTACAAGCCACGATCGTCACTTCATGCGCCGGGTCGCGACCAGCGTGATCGAAGTTCGCGATGGAACCGTGCGAAACTTCTTTGGTGATTATGAAACCTACTTGCAAGCCGTGGAGCAAGAAGTCGACGAAGGGGAACGCCAACGAAACGCCGCCAGCGGCAAGCCAGCGGGCGCCGCACAGGCTGCCAAATCGGGTGGCGCTGCGGATTATCGCGCTTCCCAGCAGGACAATCGTCGGGCTGACAAAGAGCTGAAGAATCTTGAAAAGAAAATTGCTAAGCTCGATTCCCAAAAGAAACAGCTCGAACAGCAATTGTTGACCGAAACCGATCCCGTCAAAGCGGTTCAAATGCATAAGGAATTGACAGAGGTCAATGCCGAAATGGCGACCGCCGAGGAACGTTGGCTTGAGCTCAATCCGTTCTAAACCGGATCGCTCGGGAACTGTTCGAGCGATCGCGTTAGCATCGCGTGAACAACAATTGACGTAGCGGGAGTCGCCAGAATCCCGACTGCCCAAACGCCCAACGGAAGTCTGGCGACATCCGCTACGCCTGGACTCGCCACTTATTGATCACACGATGCTTACAGCGTGTCTTTGGTTTCGCGAAGCAGCAGTCCCGTGGCACGCTGAAGCTCGAAATCGGCCTGTTTGCATCGCAGTGCGGCATTGACAAGTCGCAGTTCCGCTGCCGCCAAACGATCTTGAGTTTGCAACAGATTGTCAAGATAAATCAAGCCGACCGCATCTCCGTCGACGAGCAAAAGGTAACGTGTTTCGATCACGCTGAGTTCGCGATGGGCAAGCAATTTTTCTTGAATCGATAGCTCAAGTTCCTGTGTCGCCAATGCTAACAAGTGCGATGCGTTGCGAACCTCAAGGGTTACATCCGCGACGGTCGCTTCGAGTTGCGATTGAAGCCGAGCGACTCGTAGTTTCGATTGCGTTAGATTGGCGCGAGCCGCCCGATTACCAATCGGAAACTCATAAGCAAGGCCGATGCCATAGGTGTTGTTGGTTGCATTGAATTGATCGTCAAATGCTGAGAAAAACTGTCGATCCCCAGCGAGCCCTCGATTGGACATCGATAATGTCATGCCCAGCACGGGCAGCAGCAGATTCTTCGCAACCCCCTGCTCGATCGAGGCCTGTTTGATTTGTTGAATGGAACGGCGAATCTCCGGCCGATTTTGCAATGCGATCTGTTGCTGCAACTCAACTTCAGCCAATGCGGACTTGCTGAGGATGTCTGTCGTGGGGACCAGTTCTTTGGAGGTCTGCTGATCAAACGATGGGCCCAGCATCAAACGCAACAAACGCTCTTGTGCCAATAATACATCGTATTCGCTCCGCAAAAGTTCGGTTTTTCGTGATGCAAGCGTCGCATCGGCGCGGGCCAATTGCGCAGGCCCAATGTCCAGTTCGGTTCGTTTATTGACCAGTTCAGCAATCTTCTCGGCCCGTTCGTAATTGCGTCGTTGAATCCCACAGTTGGCCCGTCGAGAGGCTAAATCCCAATAAGCATTGATGGTGCTGAGTATATGAGCTTGTAAACCTTCTAGGAAACTTTCCTGGGTCGCCACGGACTGGGCAACCGCGATCTCAAATTGACTTCGGGCAACCTGACGGCCGCCTCCTTGCAATAACGGCTGCTCGTAGGTTACACCCAACTGAGCGACCGCTTGATCACGAGGGACAAAAAACTGCGAGTTAGAATCGGCAAAGTTTCCGAGTTGGCCGACTTCGATCGAGCCGCCCAGTTGATTGGTTTGTCGAAATCCCGCTTGGTTATCGAAGCCTCGATTGAGCAAACGATCTTGAGCTCCATCGAGCGCGCTGGCAACCGGCAAGTTACTGTCATTCCAAGTGGAGTTGACGAACATCGCCCAGTCGAATGCCGCATCCTGTCGATTGACTTCGGCTGCTGCGATACCAACGTCCGATCGCAGAACGGTGATTTCAGGTGCATGCATCAACGCGAGGTGAATCGCTTGATGCAACTCCAAAGATTCACGCTCAGGGTAACGAAGTTGGGCGTCGTCGATCCCTTGAATAATCTCCGCCGTCGGTGTCGACACCAACTCCTCTGGCTCGATCGCGGCCTCAGCATTGTCAATGTCCAGAGCGAGATCCGGCGATGGGCTCAACGGGGCCTCCGTCGCTTCGGCAAAACTCGGCAACCGCGTAGCCGATTTCGGCGGAGGTAAAAGCTCGGGAGGATCCACCTGTGCCAAACGCTGGGGTG
>DNWZ01000468.1 GCA_003506095.1 Planctomycetaceae bacterium
AACGGTCGGTTCCACCGCCATTCCGACTGCCGTTTCTCGAGCTTAGCGACATACTCTTTCGGCTCGGTAAGATTTGCTGTTGGCGAGAGAGTCTTCATGGCATGTATGAACGTTGACACAAGTAGCGGTTAAAAGTGGGATTAACAGTTGGGCCGGATTCCATCCGCAATGCAGGGATCAGCCACCTTTTCCAAGGGACACGTTATCGTCACTGAATTCGTCATCATGAATGTCCCCGCCGCTAAGTGCGTATTGATAATCACCGTATCGATAAACGTATTGCCTCGAGGTCACGCCACTAAAAACGGTCCCAATAACCGATGCCCCAGCAGCCTCGAGACGCCGGGTAGTTTGATGGATTGAATCGAGGCGACTGACGTCTCGCATAACACACAGCAATGTCGCCTCCATTGTCGATGCCACGGCCAACGTTTCCCCCGCGGAAAGCACCGGCGCCGTGTCGATCACGACGTACGAATAATGGCTCAAAGCTTCCCTCATGAACTCCTGCAACCTCTCGGGACTCATCAACCGATGAGGGCTCGCGGTCAATTGGCCCGCAGGCAGCAGATGAATTAGGTTACCAAGCCTGGAATTAACGGCATCCAGCAGTGACGCCTTTCCCGCAAGAACCGCAGAGAAACCTGGCCCCATCTCCAAGCCAAAAAGCCGATGTTGATCGGGACAACGCAGATCGGCATCAACCAGCAGCACAGTTTGTCCAGTTGCCTTCGCAATCGACAGTGATAACTGCGAAGCAACGCTACTCTTACCTTCGCCAGAAATACTGCTGACAACCGCGATCGACCGCGTGTCCTTCCAACGCGTGGAGAGAAACAGATTTGCACGAAGCGAATCGATGCTTTCCTCGAAAATCCGCCTGCCTTTATAAGATCGCGTCCCGGAGGGCAAACGGGCAATTTCACCGATAACCGACAATTCACCGCACATGGAACTGTCGGTGATGCGTCGCATGCGAAGCTCCCACAACAACCCAAAAAGAAACGGTACCATCATCGCTGCACTGGCAGCCATTCCCATATGCTTTACCGGCAGAGCAGTGACTGGCGAACTCGGCGGGGTCGCCAAGGTCAGCGTTCGCACTGCTCCGTCTTGACGTCGCTCGGTACGAATCGCCGCGACACGATCACGCAGTTTCATCAACACACTATTTGACACGGCCAACTCTTCCTGAGCGAACTGGAGTTCAGCACTTGTCCCCCCAAACTGTTCCATTCGAGTCAGTTCCTCGTCATACTGCTCTCGTAGAACAGCAATCTTGGTCACCAGTTGATCTCGCGACAGCTTACGGTTTATTTCGCCCTGCTCTGCCTCGGCTTGACGCTGCACCTCAGCGAGCCTGCGATCAAACTCCGCCTGGGCTGTGCGCCGAGCCAACTCCTCATCAGCCAACCGATTCAATTTCTCGATCGCCGGATCTCGGGCTGCCAACTTCGCCTCCTGCAATCGCTGCTCCCAGTCCTTCATCTTTGCCCGATTCTCCTCATAATATTCGCGGCGGACCCGGACCAAATCGCTGTCTTCCATGTTTATCATGATCGACTTGTAACGAGAGATACGCGTTTTCGCCTCGGCGACCTTCGGATCCCTATCGACTAGTTGCTCAATCTCGCTTTCGCTCGGATGCTTGCGACGTGGCTGAAAAACAGGATCTGGAACAAGGGCTTCAGCGGCAACCTGCAGCACTTCACCCGCTCCGTCGGACTCAGCCTGCATCAGGTTGTTTTGCATCGCAGACTGGGCGTCGCGAACGGAAAGCTCGACAGTCAACTCAGCAATTTGAGAACGCAAACGCGTCAGTAAAGCGATAGCCCCCTGGTTCTCCAAAATCGACGTCTTACTCCCAGGCGCGTATCCGAGTGTCTGTTCACTCAATTTCTGCACAACCCTACGTCGCTCAGCCACTTCCTGTTCCCAACGCTGGATCTCGGGCTCGAGCCAACGCTCGAGGTTGTTCACCCGTATGCTGTCAAACGCATCGCGCTGCCGCAGATAAGACTGAACTATCGCATTGCAAACCGTTGCCGCCGCCTCGCGGTCCGAATCCTGATAGCTAACGACCAAACGAGAAGCCGTACCACCGCCACTGATGGAAAGATTCTTTCTCAAATTCTGCTCAGCAATCTCGGGATCGGAGAGACTTGGTGCCCGCCTCAAGTCGGCGTCTGCCAACACCGGGCCAAGCACAATGGGATTCAGGAAAAGAGCCTTCTCAGTCTGGGCGAGATTCTTAACGACCGGCATCACACCCTGAAAGACAACATAATCCTGATTTGCCTCCAGCAGACTGCTAGCTCGATAAATGGGGACAAAATTACGCAACACGAAAAAGGCGGCGAGACCCGCGAGTAAAGCCCCAATCGGCAACGCCCATGCCCAACAGCGACGAAACGTTACCCACAGAATCCAAGGATCGAACTGCGCGGCCGAAGAACTGGGCATCGAAACCGGAGGTTGATGCAACAACTGCGGCAAGGAGGCTTGACGACCTGAATGCTCGTTCGTGTTATTCATAAATGCGTATCACAGGAGGATGAGAACAATTGCACGCCAAAAGCGGACCTGCACACCGAAATACTAACTTCCTTGCGCCGACACCGACACAGACGAAGTCGACGATATAAAGTCCTTAGCGGTCAGACGTATTAAAGGACGATAAAGATTTTCCCAGAGCAACTTGATCAACCAGA
>DNWZ01000839.1 GCA_003506095.1 Planctomycetaceae bacterium
GTTATGCTGAAATACCTTTCGAAAACGGATCAAATCGATTTCTTGGTCGAGATGATAGCGCTGCAGCCAAGTGGTTCGAACATTTATACCGATCCTGCTGTGGCAGAGTTGCTAGTTCACCATCGGTATCTCGACCGATTTTTTGATCAAGCGACAACAAATCTTGAGTCCGACGGATTGGCGGCCAGGTTGCTTGCCTCGCCGAGCGCGATTGCCTACTTTCAGAAGGAGAATCGGCTTAAGGATTTAGTTGCGTTATTCGACCAACTGGAGGCCGGATCGACCCGCGACACGGCGATTGGGTCTTTGTTTGAAAGGCAAGAGTTGGCGGTCACCGTGTGTAGAGAAGTCGGCATCGAGAAGTCTCTGGCGATGATCGACAAAATCCACTATTTGTTGCCAAGATCCAATGCTCGTGCGAATGCATTGATTGCGTCTTGTAAAATTGAAAAGGCGACCGACGAACGCTTAAAGCAGTTACTGTCAGACATTCGTAATTGTGGCATTGTCGATGCGTCTCGTCGTCAGAGCATTCTCCAAGGCGCTGTGGGGCAGCAGTTGATTACGGCAGGCTTGTTGCCGCAAGTCAAAGAGTTGTTTTTGGAAACCAAGCGAACCAGGGACAAACGGCTTGAAAAGCCACTTGACGATTACTATTCATCGGTCCTGGTGTTAAAGCACCTGGACGAAAAGGGAAGCCTGGACGAGTTCCGAAATCACGTCCGATCGATGCGAGATTTTCAAGAAGTATCTGAGTTCACCAATCGATTGCTCGACAGCAACGAAGGGCGCCAAATCTTGTTGTCCTCGCGGTGTTTTCCAATCCTTGTTTCGTTGATTGAGAACATGGAAGCATACGGGCAACACCTTTTTTGGATGGATTTTTGCGGCAAACCAGCGATCGTGGAATACGTCGCACAGTCCAATGATGGTTACGACATGATTCGATACTTGTTCAACCGCGACGATGTGAAGTCGGAAGTTCAGAAATTAGTTGTCCGACTCATGATCGGCCAACATCTTGAACGGGTTGTCGAAAACAAAATCTTCATGACCTGTCTTGCTTCAAACTTATCGAAGTTGAATCCATCGATACGATCAATGCTCGCTCTGAATCTTTCCAGATCCCCAAACGCAATTTATAAATTAGTCCAGTCGGGTCAATTTGATTCGTTAGTTGCCATCATCGAAAGCGAGCAGGTCGACGGGTTGCGTTCAATGCGATGGCGATCGGTTGCCGGATTAGAAGGAAGCCTCGTTAGTTCCCTGATCAGCCTGGGGCAGGAGGACAGGGTTAATTTGATTCTCACCAAGTCCGCCGAATCGGATTGGCATCGTGCATGGATCGACTTGTGGGTGCGTGCATCGTGTGGGACAATTAGCGATGATATCAAGAAAATGGAGGTCAACCCAGGATTGCTTCAAGAAGGTCAGTGGCGATGGCTTTCATGGGCTCATCGTGCGGAAGGCAACGATGCGAAGGCAGCGGAAGCGTCGATAAAGATCAATGCACATTCGTTCCAAACCGCCCTTGCTATTGAACGTGGCGGTTGGCCCGAGGTCGCCTTGTTGCTCAACAAGTCGCCCGCGCCGCATGCTTACATTCAGCCTCAGGGTGATGATGCCATGGCCGCCGAGCATCAGGGCATGTTGCTGGTTGCGAGAAGCTTTGCCGCTCAGCACGGCGAACTGCAAGACGCGATTGAGACGCTCGAGAAATTGCGTTCCAAGGCGAGTGACCACAGAGTGCGTTTGCGATGCTTTGATTCGCTGCTGCTGGGCGGGCAGTTTGAATCGGCGTTAAAATCTTTCGATCAAAGTACGGTTGATCGCGCCGTGCGAATCCATTTTTACCGTGGCAACTACGCAGCGACGATTGCGGCGGCAGGATGGAATCCAGATGATCCCCATACGTCGATGGCTGCGATTCGCCAGTCAGCCGGATCCGATGGACATGCGACGGAGTTAACGACAAGGTTATTAAGTGCTTTTTTCCATACAGGAAAGTTTCATGACATGCGATTGCTGCACGATGCCCAGATTAAGTTTTTAAGAGACAATTCAAAAGTGTTGTCCGACAATCAGAATCTGCGGAAGTATTTGGTTCGATTGCATCAGTTTGGATTGGAGGATCTGTTTTGGTCGACGATGGATGCCATCGATCCGATGGCGTTGCTTCAGATTGGACTATTGACCGATGATTCGCTCGACCCGGTTGACCAAACGCTGCGAAGCTACCTGCCACGGTTCGTGCATCATGCAGTGGGTGAGGACGAGCAACCAACGGACCGGGAAGCGGTAAACGCTGCGTATCGTATTGCCGCCCAATCTTATCGCGCGGCGTCGATTCCTAAAGATAAACTTGACGCTTGGGTTGAGCTGGTGACAGCGTCGGCCAAGAAAGGGGATCGACTTAGCAACGAGGCAGTTGCCGTGGGGATCGTTTGTTTACGGCAGGGGCGAATGGATGATGCCAAACGGATTCTTATTCCGCTGGAAGAGACTCACTGGGTTGCATCGTTAGCGCTGGCGCGTGATGCGTGGAAACGAAAAGATTGGGATCAAGCAGCGGTTCATTATGACCGCCTTTATCGCAGTTCGAGAGCACGGATCGAAGGGTTGTACTTCAGTGGGCTGGCGATTTCGCGATCTGGCAAGGTTGATGAAGGCGAAGCGGCGATGGCTAGGGCGCGTAAAGCGGCGTTTCACCCAAGAACGCTGTTGCAAATGGGCGTCGAGTCACTGGAAATCGGGGAGGTTGAAACGGGTAAAGCGTTTTTTGAAAAGGTGTTTCGGCTGGCACTGCCTCATGATCCGGCGCAGATGGAAGCGATTGGGCATTTGAAAGCGTGTGCGAGTTCGCCGGAGGAGGTAATCAGGTGGAGCCAGCAATGGCAGATGCTGCAAACCCGATATCACTATGGATATGTCGATCAAACCGAGTTTTTAGAAGTCCCCTGGGCGATGCATGGTGCGATGGCTGAGCTTGGGTTTGCCGCCCAGGATTGGCCAGCGGTTGACCAGGCATTGAAGGTTTGCTTTGAGATCAAACCTGGCGAAACGGAATTCTTTTCCGAGTGGGTCGAGCGACTGAAACAGGCGGGGCAAGTCGATCTTGCAACCGTTTGGAAAGCGAAATTTAACGCTGAAGCAGAGCCAAAAGAGTAGATTCGTCAGGACTCGGAAATGCCGTACGGCAACTTTTCCGAATCGTTATTGGTTTATGAATCGTGCAAGCCGAACTCGGTCGCCTCGGCTAATTGCTGGGCGATGTCATGGTGCGAGATCGTCATCGCACGCTGGAAGCCGATTCGCGACAATGTAAAGTCTCGATGAAGGTGATGCAGGATCATGCCGGCCCGACAGAGTTCACAAAAACCATCAAAGAATCGCACCGTGACTTCGGGGTGCGTTCGGCTGCGGAAGGCGACCGTGCGAGTTTCGTCTTCTTCCACATAAACGGCCAACAGTCGACCAGGCGCTTCGAAGGCAGTTCGGACGCCTCGAACTTCGATCACGCCGCGATTTCTCGCGGCATAGAGAATGGCTTGGGCTTCCAAGCTGAGCGACTGTTGTGCACTGAAATCCGGCGGATGAACGATCGCCTTGGCACAGACGGCGGCAAGTGCCGCAAGCGTCGGGCCGCCTGACCCGAGCGCCTCCCAACTGGCGGCCATTTCACCATGAAACGATTGTGCCGTTTCGAGTTGCGGTTTCATCGATCGAGTGATTTTCGGGTTGTGGTTGGGTTGCGATTTTCATGGGTCGGCGGAGCGATCCACAACGTTCTTTTGGATCGGAGGAGCGATCCACGACTATCATGATTCTGCATCGAGCAATTCTTTGATTTTTGCTTCGATGTCGCGTGCGTTCGCTTCACCCGAGCCGATCCGAACGAGCGCAATCTTACCGCTTTTGTCGATTAATACCGCATGCGGGATTCCGGTGACACCAAACGTTTTTTGATAATCGCTATTTTCGGGTGTGATGAAAAAACCGTGTTGCAGTTTGTGCAGTTCACGGAATTTTTCTAGCATGACTAGCTCGTCTTCGTTTGAAACATCTTCACCGCGAACGGCGCGGCCCGCTTCGTCGTCCCACTTATAATTATAGAATCGTGTTGCCCCGAGGATCACCAATCCGCGATCGGAGTATTTCTCTTGCCAGTCGATCAGGTGCGGGAATGTCATGATGCATGGGCCACACCAGACGGCCCAGAAGTCGATCAATACCACCTTTCCGCGAAGGTCCGCCATCTTCACGGCGTCTTGCGCGACGAAGTGCTGGGCATCGATTTCGGCAGCTTCGGTGCCAATCATTTTTTCGATCTTTAAAGCAGCTTCGATGCGTGATCGGAGCGAGGAGATCGATCGACCATAGACCGCAATTGCACGGGCACCGGCTTCGTCGAGCGATTCATCGGCGGTCTTTAGTTTGGCATCGAGGTCGTCGATGATAGCCGACGCAGCAACCGGATCGTTGCGTGATGCGGAGGAGGCCTTGGCGAGCCTTAACTTAAAGTATGCCGTATAGATTGGCAGGTCTGCGTTTTCACGCTCCAACGCTTGGGCGGTCAACTTCATCGCTTCGTCGACCACGACCGCGACGCGATCGGGAAACATTTGTCCTGCAAGCGACTGGTAAGCGGACACCGCATCGACGAATGCATTGATCGATGGGCCGTTGTTGGGGTCGAGTTTCGCTCGCGCTTGGTCGACGATTTTGTCCAGCTCTTGTCCGGCTTGGTCTTGGCGGCCAGCACTGTTGAGCAGTGCGATTCGGCGGAACAGCATCGTGCGATCGACCATGGCCAAACGAGGTTCGTCGGCGGGAAGCTTGGTCTTCAGCCAGTCGAGCATGGCGAGTTTGTCGTCGGTGGTCAGCGATTCGTCACGGTTGACCAGACCGTCGACGGCGTAGGCGACGCCGACTGCGGTAGAGGTGTCCCACGATTCCTTCGCCCGACTGCGATCGACGATCGCGTGCAGTACCTGCTTCGCTTCGTCGGACGTTTCGCGTCCAAGCGTTGCACTGAGCATCATCGACATGCTGAACGTTTCGTTCGAGTTGGCCTGGTCATCGATCATCGCTTCGAGCCGCGTCAGCACTTGGGCATATTCTTTCTGGCGAAGCAATTGATTGAAGACTTCTCGCGACATCGGCTGCGGAGCCTGCTGGGCGGGCGGAGCATCGGCCGGCGCATCATCCTTGGCCGGCGCAGCATCATCGTCGGCTCGACAGAACGAGTGACCGGAGCCAGGAAATTGGCAACAGAGAGTCAAGAGAGCGATCGAAATCGATCGAGGGAGAAGCCATTTCATTTTCGTTTTCCAGTTTCACAGCAAGATCGAAAACGGTGCTGGCGCGAGGGCACGGACGCGTCAGAGAACAGCCGTCAGCAGATTTCAACTTAACCGATCAGGTGCCGCAATGTTGCGGCAACGATTTTTCTTAGCTTCACCTGCGCTACACGCCCGGCGTCCAAAACGTCTTGATGATCCGTTGATTGAGCTTCGTCGGGCCGAGCGACGTTGCTGACCAACGACAAACCAAGGACTCGCATCCCTAGCGTCGCCGCGACACAGACTTCAGGTGCTGTGCTCATGCCAACCACGTCGCCACCGAGTTTCCGCATCATTCGGTACTCGGCGCGTGTTTCGTAAGTTGGTCCGAGCGTGGCGATGTATGTGCCAAGGATCGCAGCGAAGTCGCCGGCCCGCGCCGCGGCGAGTGCGATTTGCGATAGGCGACTGTCGTACAAAGGAAGTGGCGACGCGACTCGGCCAAAAATCGGGAGCGGGGCAACGAGCGTCCGGCCACCTTTTTTGGCTAGGTCGATATGGTCGTTGATAATGACGATATCGCCGACGTTGAGCACGGGATTCAACCCGCCAGCGGCGTTGCTGACGATTAACATAGTTGCACCCAACGCAGCCATCAGTCGCACCGGAAACGTGACGCGGTCGTCCCCATGCCCCTCGTAGCGATGCATGCGTCCGGCCATCGCGACCACGGGAACGCCATCGAGCGTGCCGAAGATCAATTGGCCACGATGTCCGCTGGCGGTGGCACGAGCGAAACCGGGCAGATCGGCGTAGTCGATTCGCAGCGGATCGGCGATTTCGTCGGCCAATCCGCCTAAACCACTCCCCAGGATGATCCCGGCTCGCGGGGCGGCAAAACCGGGATGGGCCGCACAGCGATCACTCGCCATTTGCAAAGCAGCCACTAGGTCATCAGGCGATGGTTGCGACGGGTCGGGCAGCGTGTTCATCAAGCGATCCGAACTGCGGCACTTTCGGCAACAATTCCGCGAACGATCTGACGCAGTTTCGGCTCTGCCTCGTTCGCGACGCGGATGATTTCTTCGACATTGGCCGAATGCAGTGCATCGGGCAGACACATGTCGGTGATGACCGAAAGCCCCACCACCTTCAACCCGCAATGAATCGCCACAATCGTCTCAGGGACCGTGCTCATGCCGACCACGTCTGCACCGATGGTGCGCAAAAATCGGTATTCGGCGCGGGTTTCGAGGTTCGGGCCGGCAACCGCCACAAAGACGCCTTTGTGGGCTTCGATGTTGTTGCGGCGGGCGATCGCGATCGTACGATCGACCCATTGTTGGTCGTACGGTTCACACATGTCGGGGAAACGTGGCCCCAGTCGGTCGTCGTTGATACCGATCAGCGGATTATCGCCGATCAGATTGATTTGGTCTTCGATGACCATGATGTCACCGGACGCGAAGTAAGGATTGAGCCCGCCACAGGCGTTGGAAAGAACCAACAACTGGGCACCGAGCGATTTAAAGACCCGAATTGGCAGCGTGATCTGCTTCAGCGGATAGCCTTCATAAAAATGAAAACGCCCTTCCATGGCCACGACCGGCACGCCGGACATCAGCCCACAGACCAAGCGTCCACGGTGGCTGGTCGCGGTCGATTTGGGAAAATGGGGAATGTCGCCGTATTCGATTGTCGCTTCGACATCGATATCGCCGACAAGGCCGCCCAGGCCGGTACCGAGCACGATGGCGACTTGAGGGGCACGATCCCAGTGTTTGCGAATCGCTTGGCAGGCATCTTCGATTTTGTCGTACAGGTCCAGCATGTTAATCGTGATCAGAGAAATTGGATGACGGTTCGTTGGCCGGATTGTAACGAGACGAGGCAGCGAGAAGAATGCAAGCAACATTCAAAACGCCACTCACTGGCGCCGCTTGCGGTACCAAAATGACGTTGGGAGCGAAGCCGTATCCGCGGGCGGAACGTCTGATCGGCCAAAATTGCCCGCCCACAAAAATTGAACTGCGTCTGCGACTGGCCCCTAGGTGACCGCTCAGATCATTGTCGTTCTTGAGCTAGCCGATCCGACCTCCTTGAAAACAGCGGCAGGGTGGCGAGGTGGACCGCAAATCTGCTTTTTTCAACCTGCGGTTTGGTGTCGACAGAATATTGAACCATAATGGGGGGTGCGTGACTTTAAACCTTTGCGGGCCTCCTGGGCAGCGGTACACTGAATCGCGCACTTACCCGTTTGTCCCACAATTGATGAAAACGCGATGGCTTTGATTCGACGAACTATTGGCCCGACTGGAAGTTGGATTGCCGGTTTTGTGATTGTGTTGGCGGTTGGTTGGTCGCCGTGCGTGAGCCTCGCCGACGATGTTAACGAAAAAGCGATGGCCGCTTATGCCGATGCGGCAAACTTCCAAACCAACGGTGCGATTCCGCTTGCGATCGACGCCTGGCAGAAATACTTGAAGGAATATCCGAACGAACCGTTGGTATCCAAGGCGTCGCATTATCTTGGCGTCTGTTATATGCAGCAGGCACAGCCCGACTATATCGCTGCGGCCAAAGCTTTCGAACGTGCAGTCAGAGATCCTAAGTCGGAATTGCGAGAAGAGAGCTTGGTGAATTTGGGATGGTGCCAATTCGCTGCTGCGGGTGATGGCGAGACTCGCGATGCGGCGCGTTTAAAAACGGCCTTGGATGCATTCAAAGTTTTGATCAAAGAAAAACCGACCAGCAAGTATGTCGATCGAGCGTTGTTTTACGGTGGCGAAGCGGCGTATGCCCTAGGAAACGGAAAAGAGGCGGTTGAACTCTACGACAAATTATTGGCAATGGATTCGAGCAAAGCGTCGCCGCTGCGTTGTGATGCTTTCTATGCTCGAGGTATCGCTTTGGAAGAGCTGAAACGTTACGACGACGCGATGGCGTCGTATCGGCAATTGCTAGAAGGTTGCAAGGACGGTGACTTGGCAATTGATGCAAAGATTCGGCTTGGCGATGCGAGTATTTTGCAGAAAAAGTATGCTGACGCGATCAAATGGTTTGGCGAAGTGGTCGCGGCAGATAGCCCCGAGCGACCTTATGCCATTCTGCGTCAGGCTTTTGCGATGGTTCAAGCCGAAAAGCCCGCTGAGGCTGCGGCTTTGTATGAACGCTTGGTGACGGATTTTCCGAACTCGCCTTACGCGTCGGTTGCTACATTAGCATCCGCGCAAACGATCTATCGCGCCGGTGATTTGGATGAGGCGACGAAGCGGTTCTCCCGTGTGCTGCAGCAGAGCGACAAGGCATCGGCAACCGAAGCGGCTCACTGGTTAGCGACGATTGCGTTGCGAAAGGGCCGACCCGATGCTGCGGTTAACGTCGCGTCCAAGCAGATTGCCGCCGGGGCAGAAGGCCCTTTCGCTGTTACGTTAAAGATGGACTTAGCCGAAGCGACGATGCTGGTCGGCGGTAAGACCGAAGAAGCGATGAAGTTGTTTCGCGACCTGTTTACACAGTCGCCGCAGTCGCCCGATGCTCCGCGTGCGCTTTACAACGCCGCATTTGCGGCGATGCAGTTAGGTAAGTTTCAGGAGTCAGCACAATGGGCCGCTGAGTTTGTCGCTAAGTTTCCCCAAGACTCGCTGATTCCCGATGTTCGTTATATCGTTGCAGAATCGAAGCTAATGACCGGCAGTTCTGAAGCGGCTGCGGACGATTATCTGAAATTGGTCGACGACCCCATTTCCAAGTCAAAGATTCAACGTCCGCTGTGGGTGATGCGTGCTGCAACGGCGCTGTCGCTTTCAGGCAAGGGTGATCGAGCAACGGAATTGTTAGACAAGAACCTGCCCGGGTTTTCGCCGGTCCAGCAGGCCGAAGCTGCGTTCATGGCCGGTACGTTGCACCTGACGGCTGGCCGCAGCAAGGAAGCGGTCAGCGCGTTTGAAAAATCGCTTTCGGTAGAGCCGAATTGGCCGCGTGGCGACGAAGCGCGGTTGCAACTAGGCCAAGCGCACCTGATCGGTGGTGATGAAGCCAAGGCGGCTGCGCAATGGCAAGAAGTGGTCAAGCAGTTTCCCAAGAGCCCACGCAGCGATCAGGCGCGTTACCGCTTGGCACAAGCCTCCGCCCGGGCAAACGACTATTCGAAGGCCGTTCAACGTTTCGACGAGTTGCTCGCTTCGGGGCTAGATCCGTCTTTGCGGCCGTTCGCATTGTATGGCCGCAGTTGGAATTTGATGCGATCCGACAAAGCCGCTGATGCGATCAAGTCACTCGATCAATTGACCAAAGACCACGCCGATCATCCGCTTGTGGGCGAAGCAAGGCTCGCTCGCGGAATGTGCTTGCGATCGATGGGAAAGCCTGACGAGGCGATGAAGCAACTGGAACAGTTTTTGGCGGATGATCCTAAGGGAATCAATCGTGGTCATGCGTTGTATGAGATGGCATTGATCGACCAAAGTCAAAATCGTGACGGTAAAGCGGCGGAGCGACTGGAGCAGCTTGTCACCGCAGTTCCAAATTATCCGAATGTTGACAAAGTGATTTACGAATGGGCATGGTCGTTGAAAGAAAGCGGAAACGATGATCAGGCCGAACTTAGATTTAAAGAATTGATTCAGCGATTTCCGGAAAATCCATTGGCGGCTGAAGCGTACTATTTCATCGGCCAACGATTGTATGAAAAGGAATCTTGGTCTGAAGCGGCCGGACAATATGCCAAGGCGTCCGCATTGGCAAGCAATAGCGAGTTGAAAGAACGGGCGATCTATCGGCAAGGCTGGGCGTTGTATCGAAATGGCAAGTTTAATGAATCTTCAGACACGTTCGCCCTTCAAGTGAAAGAGTTTCCCAACGGAAAGTTTTTAGCAGACGGTTTGTTGATGATTGGCGAAGGCCGCTTCAAAATGGAACAGTTCGAACCCGCGATTGCCGCGTATGATACCGCCCGAAAACGGATTGCCAGTGCCAACGAAAGCGAAGCGAATGTTAAAGAGACCGCCGATCGGCAAGTGCGTGAACTGGTGTTCTTGCACGGTGGCCAAAGCCAATCGCAGCTTAAACGGTGGGACACGGCGATCGATTGGTTTAAAGAATTGGAACGTCGGTTCCCGAACTCAACTTACTTGCCGCAATCGCACTACGAAACCGCGTATGCGCTTCAGCAGGCTGGCAAAGACAAGGAAGCCTTAGCACTGTACGAAAAGGTTGCTGGCGACCAGCGGAACGAAATCGGGGCAAGGGCACGGTTTATGTTGGGTGAAATCCATTTTGGCCGCAGTGACTTTGCTAGCGCAATCCCCGAGTTCCAAAGGGTGATGTACGGCTACGGCGCGGAACAGGCACCGGCGGAAATTAAAAATTGGCAAGCAAAGAGTGGATATGAAGCAGGCCGCTGTTCAGAATTGATGATGCAGGGAGTGAAGACCAACGACGCACGGTCAAAGACCGCTTCGATCGCCGCTCAGTTCTTCAACTATGTTATACAGAAGCATCCGCAGCATGATTTGGCACCCAAAAGCCAAGAACGTCTTGAGGTGCTGAAAAAAATGGGATTTGATACCAACGTTAATCCGGGCGAGAACCCCTAGTTGCGGGACGAATAATAGATGGTCAGAGTGTCGAAAGTCTTTCAATCTTGCCAGCCCACCGTTGGTGGCATTGTGCTTCCAATGCCGTTGTTCATGGTTGCCTGGGTGGTTTATCTTTTTGTAACCGCGCCATTGGGATATGCGCAGTCGGAAGGTGAAGTGCCGGTCGATGCAGATATGGTCCGATCGCTGATGGCAGATGAGCCTACTGCGGCGACCCAACCGCCGGTCAGCAAACCCTCTGGGATCGATCTGTTGTCGCTGATTTCCAAAGGCGGCAGTTTTATGATCCCGATCGGCTTGATGTCGATGTTGGTCGTGACGCTGGCGGTGGAAAGAATGTTGACGCTCAGGCGAAAGCGTGTCATCCCTAAAAAGCTGATCGAAAAATTAGAAAACCTTGCCGATCCCATCGACCGGTTCAACCCTTCGATGGCTCTAGCGGCTTGTCGCGAGCACCCTTCGCCAGCATCGACGGCGATCGAAGCGATGTTGATGAGAACCGGGCAACCGCTTGCCGATGTTGAGCGGGCGGCGACCGAAGCGATTCAGCGTGAGGCAGATGACCATGCCGCGCCGATTCGTTGGCTCAGTTTGGCTGCGGCCGCAACACCGTTGATGGGTTTGCTGGGGACGGTTTGGGGCATGATTGTGGCGTTTCATGAATCGACCACATTGACACCCGACCGCAGTCGTAGCGAGCAGTTGAGCGAAGGGATTTATACGGCGCTGGTGACAACACTGGCGGGTTTGGTGGTCGCAATTCCTGCCGCGATTCTCGCTCAGTATTTAGAGAATCGGCTGGCCAAGTATTTTCACCGAATCGAAAGGGTGGCATTCGCATTGGCACCGGGCTTGAGCCGTTTTGTTGGGCGAGCACGCCTGGACGCTGACGGCAGTCTGCGGTCAATCGCTCCGATATCGCAAGGTTCGCAAGCGGTTCCACCACCGTCCAGCACATCCCCTCTGGCTTCGCAACCACCAGTAGCGGCGAAGCCTGAACGAGTATCGCGATGATGAATCGTTGGAGAGATGGCGTATGGCAATAACCATTAAACGATCCGGGGTGATCGCCAATCTCAGCCTCACGCCGCTGATCGATGTCGTGTTTTTATTGCTGATCTTCTTTTTGGTTACCAGCCAGTTTGAAGAAGAGGAACGGCGGTTGAACATTGTGCTGCCATCGGCGACCAGCGCTGCGCCGATGGTTCATCGTCCCAGAGAAATCATTGTTGATGTCGACGCAGAAGGGAACATTTATCTTCGTGGCCAGCCGACGACATTTCAGGAACTGGAGCGATTGCTGGCCGCTGCGGTGATCGACAATCCGACCAGCCAATCGGTCATCATTCGTGCCGACGGCAGCGCGACGTTCCAACCGGTTGTCAGCGTAATGGACCTTTGCAATCGAGCGGGTGTGACTGATTATTCCGTTACAACTCGCGACGGTCCGCAAGGCAATCCATAATGTTTCGATCGATCTGTGTTTCTTCCAGCGTGTGTCACAGTCGGCGCTTCAGGGTTTCAGGTTTATGAATCGTCCGCCATTAATCGCCGAACAATCGAGTACCGTCGAACGAATGTGGCCGCTAGATATCGGGCTCGGTATGCTCGGTACACTGGTCGGGTATACCGTCGTTTCGCAATTGCGCTTCGATGATCCGCGGTGGACGCACAACGCCTGGACTTATGCGATTTTAGTCCCTCTGGGTGTGATCGGGCTTTCGTTGCTGTCGCGTCTGGTGGCTTCTCGATTTGTTGAGAAATCTGCTCAGTTGGGATTCCTTGCGAGCGTACTGGTGCACTTGTTGCTGTTGCTGATGGCAGTCAATGTGATTGTCTTTGGCAGGTACTTTCCCGAAGCGTTTACGGGGTCGCAGCCTGAGCGAGTTGTAAAGAGAAAGACGGTCCCGGATTATCTTTTTTCTGCTCCGACTGAGCAGCCTACGACGCCGGATTGGTCAAAGCCAGTTGATGCGGAGACAGCATCGAAAAATGTGCCGATTGAACAGCGGTTAATTCCACCGGTGGAAAACACTTCCAATCGCTTGGAAATGCCGACCGAGCAACAACAACCGCAGCGTGAACTTGAAAAGTTTTTGGTTCCGCGACAAACGCCAGAGTCGTCGATGCCGATGCCGGCAGATTCGCCAGGCCAGCGATCCAAGAATCTCAGCAAGCCGTCCGATACGCCACCGAGCCCCTCGCCGCCGTCGATCACGGTCCCTGTCGTTCCGGCGGCTGAATCGGCACCGCCAGCTCCGGCAGAACGTTCGGCCGCGGTGAGTCGTTCGATTCAGTCCGAGCGGCAATCGCCGCTCACTGCACCTGCGACATCGGTTTCGCCACAATCGCTGTCGCCCAATCTAGCATCCCTGTTTCGTGACGAAGGGCGATCTTCGTCGCTGGCGGCTCGAGCCACTGAGTCGGTTCGCGATGAGATGCCAAAGATCGGACAAGCCGGAACATCACCTCAGCGGCCTTCGCCCAGCCAAAGGCAGCGTACGCTCGATGCTGCCGGCGCGGCACCTGCGCCTCAGAGCGTATCGGTCGCTCGGCTAGAGGCGGCCGCCGATCGAATGCTTTCGCCGATCGAAACTCCTTTGGTGCGAACGCAATCTGCCGTGGGCGCAAGTCTAGGCATCCAGTCGCAAGCCGCGGCGGCCGAATCGGCACAGCCAGGGGCCGTCAGTTCGGATCTGCGCGCGACAATCGCAACTCGGGCGGACGGTTTGCCGAGTGTTTCAGCCGGTGCGGCTGGAGAAGCGACATCGCGGCGCAAAACAGGGCGTCGGGGCTTACCTGGCGCAGGAGACGCGGGCGTTGGCGGAGGGATTGTCGGTTTGGACCCATCCAGCATGGCGAGCGATTTGGCGGCCGCTGCGTCTGCGAACTCGACGTCTGCCACCGCTTCAGGCAATTCGGGCGATGGCACTTCAGCAGCCAATGGAAATGCAATTGCCGATCGGCTGTCAAAATCCGATTTGCTGTCTCGCCAACAACCCAGCACCAGCGCGGCGTTAGAAAATGGAATTGGGGCACCGTCGATGCAGCTCGACTTCAATGCTCCGCTGGGTACTGGAGGTTTGGGTGATGTGCCTGCGGTTCGTGCGGGCATTTCCGTTTCGCTCGACGCCCAACCGGAAATTGGCGCGGTTTCGCTGCGTCCGAGCCAACGAAAACGACTAGACGTTGGTGGCCCGATCCAGCCAGCGGGTACTGAAGTGGCTTCCATCGAATCGTTCAAACGTCGCGTGATGCGAACACGCGGCAGCGGTGCCCCAACGCCTGCTGGCGTCGTCGGTCCTGAAACCGAAGAGGCGATCGAACGCGGGCTAAAGTTCCTAGCTTCTTGCCAGTTGCCCGATGGCCATTGGTCGTTGCAGGGACATGGTGAACCGGTGCTGTTGAAAAGCGATACCGCCGCGACCGGTTTGTGCTTGCTGTCGTTTCAAGGCGCCGGCTATACGCATCTGCAGCATCAATATTCTGCCGTTGTTTCCAGTGGCTTGCGGGCGATGTTGGCGATGCAGCAACGTGACGGAAACTTATACCGCCGCGAAGACGCGATCAGCGATCAAAACGTTGCCTTTTATTCACATGGGATAGCGGCTTTGGCGCTTTGCGAAGCCTATGGAATGACCGGTGACGAAAACTTGCGTGAACCCGCTCAAGCGGCAATCAATTACATTGTCAACACACAACACAAAGAGCGAGGCGGATGGCGGTATCAACCACAAGTCAGCAGCGACACCAGTGTCAGCGGTTGGATGATGATGGCGCTCAAAAGCGGGGAACTGGCAGGATTGGACGTACCCCAGTCAGCTTACGCAGGAATCGAACGCTGGCTCGAGTATGCGAAGTTGAGCCGTGAACGGGGCGACCGCTACCGGTACAACCCATTTGCGCCTGACACTCCTTCTCAACGTCATGGCCGCGACATTACACCGTCAATGACTGCCGTTGCTATGTTGATGCGAATGTATGCCGGATGGCGTCGCGAGACGCCTGACATGCAAAGTGCGGCCGATTACTTGGCCCAGTACCCGCCTGCGGTCGGCGACGCAAAAACGCCTTATCGTAATACTTACTATTGGTACTATGCGACCCAGGTGATGTTTCATATGGGCGGCAAACATTGGGAAGATTGGAATCAAAAGTTAAAACCAATCTTAATCGACGGACAGGTCAAATCGGGTCCACAAGAAGGCAGTTGGGACCCTAAGAGCCCAGTGCCCGATCGCTGGAGCGTTCACGCCGGAAGACTTTATTTGACCACCATGAATCTGTTGTCATTGGAAGTTTATTACCGTCACCTGCCGATCTATGAGAACACGGCGAAGTGAGAGCCTATTCGAAAAGGGGTCTGACCCTCGCGGCCACTTTATCGTTCACTGGTGCTATACAGTGGCGAGGCTTCACCGTGCTGGTCGATTTGCCATGGCAGCCACACGAGGACCAGCGGCTCGATCTTGATGTCGCTTTTGCGAGGCGGAATTTCGGTGGCTTCGATTTGGATTTTATGAACGTCGTATTTTCTTGCCAGTTCATCGATTTCTAATTTGATCGATGTTTGCAGGTCTTCTAGATCGAGGCTCAGTTGCCGCATCGCTTCTTCGGCGCGGTCCGCATCGGCTTTTTTCTTGGCGGTTTGAGTTGCACCCCGGATGATCGCATCGGTCTTATTGGATGATCGCGATTTGGTCTTGTTACCAAAGAATGCGCCCAGCACAGATGTCCCAAGCGTGATGACGGAAGAGACGGATGCTTGATTGAGTTCGGAACGTTGGCGATCGAGTCGCTCTGCGGCAGCACGAATTGATTTTTCGAGCGTTTGAGCTTTGGAAGCGTACTTGGCCCGAATTTTTTCGGTCTCGCGATCCCGGAGCTCACGTACGTCTTGCGTGAAGTGAATTCTGGCTTCGCCTTCGGACAGTCCCACCGGGGCGAACTTGCCAAGCTCAGGAGCCCGGTAAATCGTCAGCGAGTGATGACGATAGAGATAGTCTTTAAACTGCGTTGTAAGTTTTTTGAAGTTGGATGCGGAGGCGAGTTCGTTTGGCAATTCGGAAAACTCAAACTCGGAATCGGACTCACTGGCAACATCCAATGCACTGTCGACTTCAACGGCCGATTCCCACGCATCCCTGGGAACGCCTCTTTCGCATGGCATCAAGCATTGATAATCGAGCCATTGATCGATGCCGGCGGCCGCGCGAATGTAATGCAACGACCCTGTACCCAGGACGGATGGTCGATAAAGCAATTTCGAATTGGCATGAGGACGCCGAAAGGGCGACGCAAACTTTTCGGTGATTCCGGCGGGAACAACTGGTCGGCTGGGTATCCCGATCGGCTTAGGCGAAGGCGTGTCGCGGTCCGACGATTCGGACGATTGAGACGCTGCCGCTTTTCGACCTGCCATCAATTGGCTGATTTGGCCGCGTGCCAGCGGACCGGCAAGAAAGGAAAGCGCCCAACGAGACTGGAACAACGTTGGGCCGTCGTCATGAACGTTGTTCATCAGGAACACGCGATTGCCGAGCGCCGATAGCAGCGTTTCCATGCTGCGGCGGTCGAATGCCGATCCGTTTTGGACGGATGCACCTTCAAGGCCATCGAGCACACGTGCCTTATCGCGATCGGTTTGCAACCTGCCGATAAACCAAGTGCCAATGTTGGACAGCCCCTTATAGTCCAGGTCCATCGGATTTTGAGTTGCCAGGGTAATGCCGAGTCCGAATGCTCGGGCTTGTTTTAGCAGCGTAAGCATCGGCGGCTTGCAAGGCGGATTGCTGACGGGCGGAAAATAGCCGGCAACTTCATCCATATAAAACAACGCACGCAGCGAACTGGTGCCGCTTTGGGTTCGCATCCATGCAAGCAATTCATTGAGCAGGATCGTAAGAAAAAACATCCGTTCGGTGTCTGTCAGATGTGCAATCGACAGAATGCTAATGCGTGGTTTTCCTTCGGGCGTGTAAAGCAATCGTTTGATCGAAAGCGAATCACCTTCTAACCAAGTTGAGAATGCTGGTGAAGCGAGCAGGTTGTTCAATTGCATTGCGATTCGGGCACGCTCTGCGGGCGGCATGAATGAATCGAGGTCGAGAACCCCAACACGCTTGATTGGCGGTCGTTGAATCAGACCGATCAGGTCAGCCACGGAGACATTGCGGCCTTGTCGCCAGCAGTGGTCCAGGATGGATGAGATCAAGATGTGTTCGGGTGACAGCAGCGGGTCGGCTTGAATGCCCATCAAAGTCAGCAGACCCGAGGCCGCTCCCGTGATCCGTTCACGCATAACATCAGGGTCATCAAGCAACTCCGCCGGCGGTGCGTCGAAACTGCGTAAGACCGTCAGCGGCAATCCAGCGTTGCTGCCGGGTGTGTAGATCGCGATGTCTGCACTATCACGAAAACGGGCGATACGATCGGGCGTCTGCCCCCAAGATGCGAGCCCGCTGCGCCATCGCTGGGCAGTGGTCGCGGCAAGTTCGTCCAGTGTGACTCCTTTACGCGATGCTTCGCCAGCCTCCAGCCAAGGCCGAAAATCTTCTGGCTTAAGGTCGGGAAAGGTCAGCAAAAGGTTTGCCAAATCGCCTTTGGGATCGACGCAGATCACGGGTACGCCATCGATCGCCGCTTCTTCCAGCAGTGACAGGCACAATCCCGTTTTTCCGCTGCCGGTCATACCGACACACATCGCATGCGTGCAAAGGTCTTTTGCATCATACATGACCAAGTCGTCTTTCAGTTGCTGCTGTTGCAGATCGTATTGGCGACCAAGATAGAAAGACGCGAGCTTTTCGTATTGCTCAACCGAAGGGATCGTCGAGGAGTCGGACATGATGATGAGGCCTTTTCCACCCAAGCCTAGTGGATGAGTCGCTAAACGGAAAAACGTATATTACCCGATTCGCGACCGCTCGCACGGCGGGTATTGACAAACGGGCCCGCAAGACGCTGAAACGAAAACGGCCCACGTACCGAAGCGGTGCGTGGGCCGTCGTTGATGAGCAAATCGCTTTGTCGCCGCAATCAGTTCGCGGTTCGAGCCGGCTCTTCGCCGGACAGAATGATGATCTGGCCACCGCCGATCGCTTGCTGGCCACCGCCTAACGTGTAGCTCGCTTGCAGAGCTTGCGTAATTCGCTGGAGCGATTCCGTTAGGTGAGCATTGGAGTAGACATCCATTTTTTCACCACAGGTTTCAAGCGATTTTTCGATCTTCGCTTTCAGGTCTCGCAACTGCATCCGCGCCAGTGTTCCGATCGGCTTGTAGGCGGCAGTTCCGCTGGGGTCTTTGAGGACCAGGTCCATCAGACGCTGTACATGCTCACGCTGCAGGTTGCGGCGAAGACTGCTGATCATCGGCTTGCGGTCATTGCGATCGACGGGGCACTCTTGTTCGAGTTCCGTCCAAGCTGCTGTGCTGATCGTGCTGAGCACTTCTGGCAACGTCAGTGTATCGACATCTGGCGACAAACGCAGCTCATTGTCCAGAACTCGACGCAGTGTTGTCGGGTTCATCAACAACGTAAGTGCCGACGCTTGAATACCGAGCACACGATCGTGGATTGGCCAAGTCGCTTCAGCACTCATGGCTGAATGAGCATTGCCGTCGAGCCATTTGTCGACCGACATTCTTTCGAGGATCAGCGGATTGAGCCCAAAGGATTCATCACGGAAAGTCTGATCAATCACGAATGCCAGCGCATCTCGCTGCTGCTCTGCAGGCACCACTTCGACTGGCGGTCGGTTTCCCGGATCACCCTTCTTGTCGCGGTTGACGAATGCACCACCCACCCAGTTTGCCATCATGCTGACACTTCGCATTTGAAGCGACAATGTCAATTCATAACCGCGACGCGCTCGCGACCAGCTTTGGCCATCTTTTACAAACTTTTCTAGCAAGCGTTCGCGATACAACTTGACGAGCTTCATTTGCTCTTTGGCGTAATCCAGCGGATTAGCACTGAAGTCATACCGTGTCGCCAGCGGATCTGGCCCGGCGGTGTCTTCATCGGTTGCATACTGCAATTCCCGCTCACTGCAACGCTTTAAGATTTCCGGCAAAGTCTTATCATCAAACGTGTAGCCGTATTCGATCGCCCAATAGTCATAGGGACCGATTCCGGTCATGCCATACTCGCCTTGCAGTTCACCAGCTTCGTAGCGGTAGTTGATTGGGGTGTAGTCCATCACCGATGCCGTGATGGTTTTCTTTCCCTTTACTTTATCGCTGTTAATGTCTGCCAGCGAATGCAAGCCAGACGCTTTGAAATTATGCCGCAAGCCAAGCGTATGGCCGACTTCGTGAGCGACCAAGTCAGCCAGCAGTGGACCGACGAACCATTCGGGAATGCCGTCTAGCATGTCAGGCGCGTCTGCTTTGGGTTCCTCTGCAGCATCCTTGGGCTTAACATCCGAAGCGACTTCTGGAGTGACGTCCTTCTTTGGCTCCTCTTTCTTGTCTTCTGCAGGCTTGTCCGCCGATGCTGTTTCTTCTTTCGCAGTCGGTGCAGCGCCTTCCTGCTTTTCTTTCTCTTCCTTTTTCTTCTTTGCTTTTTCTGCCTTTTCCTTTTCTTCCGCAGCAACTTCGTCGGCCAGCAACGCCAGCGCCCAGTTCATGCGAGCCAAAGCCAGGTCGAGTTGCAGGCCGCTTGCAGCCATGCAAAGCCCGTTTTTCTGACTGACGCGACCAAACAGACCGTCGAACTCATCGTCACCCAGCAAGCTCGAATCCGCCTGAGCCATTCCATAGCCAGCCATTCGTTGTTGCGACTGGCGGGCATACTGATTACGAAGAAAACTCACATCTTCGGCAGCGGCCAAACGGACGCGAGGGTCCCAATTCGGATTTTGGCCCAACCATGCCAGAGTCTCGGGAGCAATGCTTTCCATTGCCAACTTGGGCATCAAATCGTTGTAGTTGAAATTGTAGTGGCGGATCCATCCGTCGGTCAAAATGATATCGGCATCAAGGATTTCGCCGGTTTCTGGGTGGACACGACTGGGGCCGATCGCAGTGCCAATGTCGTTGTTCAGCCAACGCACAAAGTTATAACGAACGTCTTCGGGGTCCTTTTCCATGTGGGCGCCGGTTTCGGCGTCTTGGTATTCGACTACGATCGCGTCGATCAACCCAACCTTCTCAAATGCCTTATTCCAATACTCAATGCCCGCTTTGACCCAGCGTCGATATCGGACCGGTGTGGTGTGTTCGACATAGAATCGAATCGGCTCTTTGGGCGGGCTGAGTTTGAGTTTCGGATCCCGCTTTTCCAGGTGCCACCGGTTGATGTAGCGGACGCGAGTGTCGTCGTCCTGATACTTGCTGAGATCTGAATAAGCAGTCGTAAAATAGCCGACTCGCTCGTCCGCAGCGCGTGGTTTGTAACCACCGGTCGCACTGGGGACTTCGCTGAATGAATAGTGAATGGTCTGTAGACGCCCACCGGCACCAACGATCTCGAACGCCAGTTCGACATTGCCAGGAAACACTTTGGCCGATTTCAGCGAAACCAATTGCGGGTTGGTGATCCGAACGTCAGGCCCGAAAAACTTACTCGCATTGCTGATCAAAAGTTGATCCAGATCGATTACGGGGCCACCGGTGGGGCCCAGTGCCAAGATCGGCACATCCATCAAAACTTGGTCGGTAAACAACCGCTTAACCGAGGCCTTGGCTTCTGCCTCGCCTTCGGCACGGATTGTCAGGTTCGGTGCCAATACGGCAAGTCGGTTGTTGTACCGACGCCACTCGATAACCCAGTCGCCCGATTGCAGGCCGGCATAGCGGTCGCCGCTGCTGACCGTCAGTGCAATGAAGAAACGTTTGCCAACAAAGTTTTTCGGCAATTCGCCAAGCAGTTGCTCGTCCTTTTCGCGTTTCCAGACATTGAACAAACCTTTGGGGTTTTGCTGGTCTGACGAAGCGATTTGAACAAATCCCTTGCTGACATCAGCAAAAGCCGGAAAGTCCTCCTGAGCCTGGACGGTGGAACCGATCGACAGGATCCCAGCGAGTACGAGTATCAGTGCGTTAAACGATTTCATTGGCGACTATCTTTGGGTTGAACAAATCATCTTGAGTGGTTCCGTCCTGAAAAACGCTCCGCGTGACTATTTCCTCGACGGCAAGCCAAACCGCTGGTGCGTAATGATCCGACTGCGAAATCACATCGGATAGGCGGAAACCCGTTGTGCTAGCGTAAGTCGACATTCGACATCTTGGCAGCGTTGTCTGGTGACTTCGTTACCTTGCACGGTTGCTACACTACGTTTTAAGCGATCTTTATCGATTCTGCGAGCAATTTTGTTCGAAGTTTGATGGACTTTACGGTAAAGGAACCGGGCCAGTTCGCATTGACGGGGTTAGACTTCGGGTTGACAATCTTGGTTTACGCCGCCCCTCAGGCCGCTGGGCAAAGTGGCTGGCCAGAAAACCAGCCGCCTCTGGGATGATCCCATTGGTTAAAAGTCGTTAAAATCGGCGACGAAAAAAGTTGCCTCCTATCCAAATTTTCCAGCAAGAGCTAGCAATTATGACCTCCCTGCAGCAACAGGACCCGGCCATTTGGGACGCGATCAACGCCGAAGCCCGTCGACAACAAGACGGGCTGGAGATGATCGCCAGCGAAAATTACACCAGCGTCGCGGTCATGCAGGCGGCCGGCAGTGTGCTGACCAACAAATATGCGGAAGGTTATCCCGGAAAACGATACTACGGCGGATGCGAGCACGTCGACGTGGTCGAAACGCTAGCGATCGAGCGGGCAAAGCAATTGTTCGGTGCCGAGGCGGCCNNAGGCGGCCAATGTCCAGCCGCACAGCGGTTCGCAAGCCAACACGGCGGTCTATTTAACCTGCCTAAAACCGGGCGATTGCGTCCTGGGACTCGATTTGGCCCAAGGCGGACACCTGACCCACGGCATGAAACTGAACATTAGCGGCCAGCTTTATCAGTTTCACAGCTATGGCGTCGATCGCCAGCATCAGCGGCTCGATTTCGACCAGGTCGCCAAACTCGCTCGGGAACATAAGCCGAAATTGATCGTCGCTGGGGCGAGCGCGTATCCGCGGGAAATACCGCACGATCGCTTCGCCGAAATCGCCGCCGAAGTGGGGGCAAAACTGTTGGTCGACATGGCCCACTACGCCGGATTGGTCGCCGCAGGGATTCACAACAGCCCGGTTCCCTATGCCGATTACGTCACCACAACAACCCACAAGACGCTTCGCGGCCCTCGTGGCGGATTGATCCTTTGTCGGCAAGACGACCTGAAAGACATCAATCGCAGCGTCTTTCCCGGGATTCAAGGCGGGCCGCTGATGCACGTGATCGCCGGTAAAGCGGTCTGCTTCGGCGAAGCCCTCGCAGACGACTTCAAGGCCTACGGACGCCAAGTTGTCGCCAATGCAAAATCGTTGGCAGAATCGCTGATGGCGGCAGGCTTGCCTTTGGTCAGCGGCGGGACCGACAACCATTTGATGCTGGTCGACGTGACCGCCGTCGGACTCGGCGGAAAACGGGCCGAAGCGACGCTCGAACGCTGTGGCATCACCGTCAATATGAATATGATCCCGTTCGACACCCGAAAACCAATGGATCCGTCGGGAATTCGGATCGGAACGCCAGCGCTGACGACTCGCGGAATGGGAGTCGATGAAATGAAGCGTGTCGGTGGGTGGATTTACGAAGCGCTGACCAACAGCGACGATGATGCGACACTGGTGCGGATCGCGGGTGAAATACGCGATTTGTGCGAAAGCTTTCCCGTGCCAGCCGAACGTCACGCATCGCTGATCGCGTGATCGTTTTTCGCAAGTACTGACCGATTTCCCTCACGCCCCTTTTTCAACCGATCGCAACTCATGGCCGCTCACCGGATTTTGATCGCCGACGA
>DNWZ01000242.1:0-253 GCA_003506095.1 Planctomycetaceae bacterium
GGAGAACAACTTCTTCTGAAAGCGTCTACCAGCGTAACCCAGAAAATACCCACGGCAAACTGCGGCCCTCATTGCGGACGGTATCCATCGCCGATCCGTTTTGCAGTTTCTGATGAGGCCGTGTTCTAATCGTCGTCTCAGCCTTCTGATTTGGCGATGTCAAGCGTCAACAAGCGGTGCCCGGCACTAAGCATCGCGTCACTACGGTGTCGTGACATTTTTGTGATATTCGGCCATGCGGCGACCTTTGCCT
>DNWZ01000242.1:260-6197 GCA_003506095.1 Planctomycetaceae bacterium
CTCGCTGCATCGATTAACCAAAATCAGTATCGGCTAGAAGATCATTTCGATCAACGCCGACCGCCTCGATTCATCATCCTGAAGCCGATTGAGGGTTCACAGAATGTCAGAATCGGCTTCCACAGCAGTGACCTGCCCAACGACCCGCCTATCAATCGCATCGGCGGTGCTACGGCTTCTTTTCCAGCTCGTCGAGCTGCTTGCCAATTTCTTCGGCTTCGGCCCGCTTGAGGTCGCTTTTCTTTCGATTGACGGTCGACAGGTCGTATGATTCCTGCATCAACTTGTTGTACTTCTCTTGCAGCTTTTCTTTACTATTGTTCGATCCGAACATTATTCCTTTCCTCCATTGTGTTCCGGTCTTCTTTTGAATCAATAGAGAATTATGCCTATTCGTCAATAGCGATCGCCAATCAGCGATGCCTTGATCGACGTTGTCGGCATTCGGAATGTCGTCTTTTCGCTCTGCCGTTCCGGCCAGCTATTTAGGACGCGGACGAATCCAGTCTCCGCCGCGATCGAGTCCGGCCTTCGCGATTAACCAGCCCAAGAGTAGTGCTGGCACTACCTGGGCTTGGATCGACGTTTATCGAAACAGCGAGACCACTGGGCTGTGGTCGCTGAGTTGATTCCAACCAGCGCCGGACAGAAGGTTGCACAAGACAAGGCGATCTTGCCGCCGCCTCGGAACAAACAACCCGTCGGTGGAAAGGTCATCGACTACGGTTTTGATAGTTGCCATCGTCCTGCCTCACGTTGTTCAAGCTAGCCGTCAATCTCCTTCATCAACTCGGCCTTCCTACGTTCAATGGCTTTCAATCGAACTGTTATTTTTCTGGATTCGGAATTGAGTTCCGCTAATTCTTTCTGGCGTTTTTTCTTCAACAGGTGATCCTGCCCGCTCTTGCTTTGCACAAGCGACTCCACTTCTTGCCTTAGCAGCCGATACCATGGGTTGCCATGCATGTTGCTTTCGCGGAATTGCAGCTTACCTGCTCTAATGGCTGCGATGATCTCTTCCTGCGTCAGACCGTACTCCTTTCGAGCAGACTTGTCGCTGAGTGTTGCCCCTTTGCTTGACCACTTCGAATCGACATCGCCCATTTCACTTACCTTTCCTTGCTATTGCATCTACCTTTGCCGCTTGATCTCAGCCACCTTCGCGACCATGTAGCCGATCTCGTCGCCATCGAGTTCGGCAACGGTCGCGACACCATGGATGTTGCGGATCAAGTCTGCGGCTTCGCCCAGGAATGCTTCGAACGATGTTTGTCCGTCGCAGCGGCCCAGTAAGTGCCCGTCGGGCGTGATCACCATCTCGACCAAGCGTGGCGTGGTCCAGTCGGCTCCGAGAATGCGGCCGAGGATCGCTTGGAACTTCTCGCTCACTTTCACAGCTTGCAGTTTGCGAACGCAAGCCTTGCGAATCTGCGATGGTTCTCGGATCGGTGCGTTGCTCGGCATGACGCGCTTAGAACAATCCCGGCAACGCACATCGGGAAAGAGTGCCGGGTGCAGAACGCCGCAAAAACGAGCGGAAATGATTTGCTCGCAACGTAAATGTTTTCGATTAAAGCCAATATTTGACCAAGCGTTGAAAAGAATTTTCGATGGCTTCATGAAACCCTTTACGAAACCCGTCGGTATGCGGGCGATTTTGAATCATTGATCTACGCTTGCGTTTTGCGGCAAAAATTTTTGGTCCGATTCACTCAGCTTACTAATCGGCACGTTGGCCACGCTCCCGTCCTTTCGCTCCAGCTTGACGATTCCGTCCGCGACCGATATCAATCTTGCTGTCATCTTGAACTGGCCAGTCGCGTCGGACCATTCGCGGAACGCTGGCATCGCGTCTGATTCCGGTATGACTGGTTTCTTCGACGCCGCTTCTGCTTTCAATCGCTCGACAATTGGTGCGATATCAAACCGCTCCAGCATATAAACCGTTTTCGATCCGCCTATTGCCGTCGTGTATTGTTTTGTGCCGCTGACGATAAACACGTCGCTAAAAGCGACTGATTGTCCGTCAACCAAATCGCCGAACCTGCCAGTAATCCAAACCAGGTAATCGCCGACCTCGCGACCTCTGGAATGACTAAACTGCGTTACTTTGACAAGCATGTTGCGTTCGTCGATCACTTGCTGGACTTTGAATTGCCAACTGTTTCGTTCTTCGCCAACCTCGACAACGTGATCGGGCAGGTAGCCAAAGTCACCGGTGCCCATTGCATTGCGAATTAATAGAGGTGGCGCGGCCTTGGCAGCGAGGGCTTCATCGCTTGTCTTGCGAGTCCATTCTTCGATTGCCTTTTCGCGATCATCTTTCGACCGAAAAGCAAACTTAAAAGTTTTGCCTACCCGGCCCATAGCGGAAGCCTCCTTCTGCCTCGGGCGAATCGCCCCCTTCCGCATGGCTTCGAGCATCGCTTCGGACTCGACCTTCGCTTGCTCAATCAAGTCCAATCGCTCACGCAAAATCGCTTCAACCTTCGAATCGTCGGCGAATGCTGCCGCCGCGATCATTAGCGTTAAAATGCCAAAAACAACCTCTTTCATTCTCTCTCTTTCTCGTTTGTGTTGGGCTCGTGCCTGGCAATGGATCACACATCCGCCGTGCGAAAATAAAAAAACCGGTTAATCATAGGGCCTACACCAGGGCCTCAGGAAATTTGCGGCGTCCTAGTTGGTCAAATCTATTAGTGCTGTCATCCGTATTTTGCGAGATTGTATCTAAACGCTGCGGGTTCAACTAAGTGCAAACACTAAAAACCTTTCCAGATGGGACAAATGGTGTCCCTTGCACATGCGATGGCATGAGTTTTCGGTACAATTCGGCATTATGTCCGGCGAGTGTGACAACCTTGCCTAAATGGTTAGCAAGGACAAATCGGGCTACTTTCTGGCTTAACCGCGATCAACAGGAGAAAACAAGTGCAAAACATTTTCTTTTACTTTCTGATGACATGTGGATGTCTGGCAATTCCGTCTATTTCGCATGCCGACGTAAACGAAAACAGATTTGTTGAAGCAATAGTCGAAAATATCAAAGCTAACAGAATGGCGGTGGAGAAACTGGAATCAGAGATTAAGGCGATGACGGCTGGCCGCATTAACCGCACTATCAAGAAGCCTTTCGAGCAACTCGAAACCCGAAACACAAAACGTTACGTCTGGCGCAGCACCGAAGACAAGTCAAAAGCAATTGACAATGCAAAACAACAACTAGCGATGCTCGGATCACGCGACAATCTAATTCCACGCCTCCCAGTAGGCCCTCAAATGAAAGTCGGGATGATTGGTAAGCTTCCTCAGAATCAATCGGAAAAATCTGTGGTGATTCGAAATGAAAATGTTTTTGAAGGCACCAAAACGACTGCTTACCGCTACACTGCATTTCAAGTAATCGATGAAACAAACGTTTTAATTAAAGTAGAAGTAAAAACATTATTTTTTGCCGATTCAGCTTCGCCAGAACCATCGTATTTCTTCTGGCTTAAAGGGTCGACCAGCGGTATGGCCGATGGCTCGCCAATCGAACTGGCCGGTGTTCACAAAGTAACCGGAACAACGCAATACTCCACGGCGACTGGCGCTAGCAAGACTGCATTTGTGCTCGAAAAGATTGAAGCTGGCGAGCTTTTGAAGAGAGCTTTCGGCGACTAATCGCTAACCCAAATAACGAAGCAACCCCGTAGCTGGTGCATCTGTATTCAATGGCAAGTAGGCTGGGCTCGCTGGAGGCGACCACATAGACTTGCAACGGGGTTGGTTAAACTGTGCGATTCGTCAAGTTTGGACCCAAAATTGGCCAGTTGGGTTCCGAGAGAATGGTGAGCGCAGGTACGCCTTCCGCGCGTTTTTAGCCTTCATCAGTTTCACCCGGGTTCGTACCGAGACTGCGGTAATGCTCAATCCATGCTTCTACTTTTTTAATAGTAGCAGACGCCTTCGGCTCACCGGCAAGGCCCATAAGTACCGCCTGCGTTACTTCGCGAATTGCCCCAGCAAAATCAGTGATTTCTTTGCAGATATCCACCAAGCAACTCTTGCCATTAGTAGACCAATAGTAGGTGCCGGACCACGAAAGCCCAGGACTATGTAAAATCAGGTAATCGTCCGCCGGAAGCGAAGTTACTTGACGTTCCCATGCAGAGTTGAAAAGTCGTTTAAACCAATCGGAAAGTCGACCGTAAAATTCTGTAGACACGATCGATTCAAAATCTTCTTCGTCAAGACTATTAATCCGTTTATCACTAAGCGATTGCATCACCAACCTAAGATGGTCACAACCGCTGGTAAGTTGCTTTAATTGCTTCTCAATTGACTTTCGCGCGTTCTTTCCACCCGCAAGCCAAATCATCGCGAGATGTAACACTGTCTCATACAGTTCGTCAAATGCAAATCTAACATCGTCATTACTTGAGTAAAAGACACCCTTCGCCAGAGTACAATCGCAATCGCTGTCGTCAAATCGAACAAGGGCCAGATGCTCACAACAACCATAAGTCGCGCCGTCGACTCCACATATCGGGCAAATACTTGGTTCACGCTCTTCGGTTGCCGCCTCATTCACCATTGCATTCTCCCTAAATTTTCAGGTCTGCCCCGATCGTGTCCTCGTCTCCCTCAACGTCCCCGCCTTCCTCAGGTTGGTCACCCGAATAGGCAACCTTGCCCGTTGCTCTCTCGATTAGGTCCAGCAATTGCTTTTGTCGATCAGCCATGAAATCGTCAAAGCTGTCAGCTCGGAGTAGCGTTGGATTGACCAAATGGGATGCCAGGTAGCCATCGAGCCTGTCGCGATCAATGGAAGGCGTTTTGGCATCGCCCGTTTCCAGTTCTGCTACCTTCATCAATAAGGCGTTGACGCCTTTGTAGGCCGCTGACAGGCGCATTCGCATGGTCTTTAATCGATCGGCACGGAACATCAATAAAGCGTCGCGTTAACGTAACTCCCATTCAAGAGTTTGAAAAAAAAAGTATCGGGCCCTTTCTTAGCGGACGGTGTTCAAAGAAGATTCGAGCCGATCAAGTGCTCGCTTATCCATCTTCGCAATCTGCCGAAACAAATCAGGCCGTTGCCGGATCCGTTGCCGAATCGACACCGGCACCTTGTCAGCCAACAACAGTAGCTCGTCCTCGTCGGCTTTTAGCTCTTCCGCCAGCTTGTGGATGAACTTTTCGGACGGGTAATCGCCGAAGTGCAACTTGCCGTTCTCGACCTTGCTGATGTACGAGACGCTGACGTTCATCCGCGTGGCCAAGTCCGATTGTTTTACGCCCCGCTGATGTCTCAGCTCTCTGACCCGCTCACCAAATTGCATGGAATGTTTCCCGCATGGAAAGATTGCCTCCGATTGTGCCGCGCCCGCGGATAGCGTAAGTTACTTGGACTTTTGGGTCAACTAGCCGCGTGAGCCCTTTCGGTGGCACTTCATTCACAATCCCATTTCGCGATGGCAGAGATTCTACCATGGAGTTGATCGACAACATCAATTCATTGTTTGGTGATGACCTTCGCCGGACGATTCGCCCCGGGGCAAAGCTGCGCATCNNTCGCCGCCTCATGCTTTTCGATCTACGCTTTTGAGGCACTTCGTGCTGAACTCGAAAAAATCGAGTCGTTGCAGTTTATCTTTACGTCGCCGACGTTTATTCCCAACGAAGTCACCGACAGCGGCAAAAAGGTCGCTCGCGAATACTTCATCCCGAAAGCCGAACGTGAACGCAACGTCTACGGCACCGAGTTTGAAATCCAGCTTAAGAACAAGCTGACCCAGCGAGCCATCGCTAAAGAATGTGCTGATTGGATGCGTCGCAAGGCCCAGTTTCAGTCCAACCGAACCAAAGCACCCATGCAGCAATTTGCCTGCGTCTCCGAAAAGTCGCCGTCTGCCGCTGGCGATACCGTGTACATGCCATTGCACGGCTTCACTG
>DNWZ01000301.1 GCA_003506095.1 Planctomycetaceae bacterium
GCCTGGACCGATGCGGCCAGTCGCGGTTACGAACTGTTGATCGAAGAAGGGCATTTGCAGGCGTCGCTGATTCACTTCTGGCCCGGCAATCAAGTCGCGATCCGAATGATCGATCCGTTACCGATCGATACTTGGTTGCACGTCGCGGTCACCTGGGATGGCTCGAGTCGTGCCAGTGGACTCGCGATCTTTATCAATGGCAAACGCGCCGAAACGGAGCCGATCCGTGACGCGCTGACCAAAAACATTACCGGCGGTGGCGGTGATGCGATCGCGATCGGTGCGAGATTCCGCGACCGTGGATTGAAAGACGGTGCAGTCGATGAGTTTAAGGTTTTCAACCGTCAGTTAACGCCTATCGAAATCGCCGAACTTCACCAACCTGGCGTGCTTGCGTCGGCAATCGGTGAGTTTGCATCCGGCGATGAAGGAAAGAAATCGGCAGACTCACATACGAATCTGTTCGAATACTACCTAGCGACGATCGACACGAACTACGTCGCACACCTCGAAGAACTACGCGCCGCGCGACAGGCGGCTTTTTCGATCGCAGATTCGTTTACCGAAATCATGGTGATGCGTGAAATGGAATCGCCGCGAAAAACTTATTTGCTCAACCGCGGAGCGTATGACGCACCGGCCGATCCGGTCGAATCTGCAACACCCCAGTCGTTGTTGCCATGGGACCCTTCGTTACCCAACAACCGCTTAGGGTTTGCCAAGTGGTTGTGTGATCCGCGACATCCACTGACGTCGCGTGTCGCGGTGAATCGACTTTGGCAAACGATTTTTGGCCGAGGCTTGGTATCAACGCCTGAGGATTTCGGCAGCCAGGGCAGTTTGCCGTCGCACCCCGAATTGCTCGATTGGTTAGCGGTGGAGTTCGTCGAAAGCGGTTGGGACGTCAAGGCGCTGGTTCGATTGATGGTCACCAGTGCCGCGTACCGCCAATTGTCAACGGGCAACGAAGACGAAGATCCCGAAAACATCTACCTATCGCGCAGACCGTCCTACCGTTGGTCGGCCGAAATGTTGCGTGATAATGTTTTGGCGATCAGCGGTTTGATCAGCGGAAAGATAGGCGGCGAACCGGCAAAACCTTATGAAGTGGAAAGTTCATTCAAGCCGGTCAGTCGTGATAAAGGCGCCGGTTTGCACCGCCGGAGCGTTTACACTTATTGGAATCGAACCGGTCCCGCTCCCGCGCTGACAACGCTGGACGCATCGCTACGTGATGTCTGTCGCATGAAACGCGAAATGACGGCCACGCCGCTGCAATCGCTGGTGATTCTAAACAGTCCGCAGTTTACCGAGGCCGCTCGCGAATTAGCTCAGCAAATTGTGCGAAGTCATGGCGAAAACGTCGCGCCAGCCATCCAAGACCTGTTCCGCATCACGACCAGTCGCCAAGCGGCCGATGCCGAAGTCGCGTTGTTGGTCGAATTATTTGATAAACAACATCAACGATTTTCTCAATCGCCCGATCAGACCCAGCAGTGGTTGTCGGTCGGCGATACGCCCCACGACAAGTCGCTCGACCCAGCACGCGTTGCCGCCATGGCATCGGTGGCAAACATGATGTTCAACTACGACGGATGCGTCACCAAACGTTAATGAATTGTGATTGATATGAATTTTCAAATCTCCCGCCGCAGCCTGCTAAACCAAATCGGTTTAGGATTCGGCTCGATCGCGTTAGCGGATCTGATGACCGAAGACGGATTGCTGGCAACTGGTCAATCAGCCAGTGCGGCAGCTAGCGGTGTGTTGGCCGGCCCGCATTTCACGCCGACTGCGAAACGCGTGATATACCTATTTCAATCGGGCGGTCCATCGCAAATGGACTTGTTCGATTACAAGCCGCTGTTGAATGAGAAACATGGCACGGAGTTGCCCGAATCGATCCGTGGCGGGCAACGCTTGACGGCGATGAGCGGCAATCAAGCGACGCTTCCACTGGCCGGTTCTCCATTTAAGTTCACTCAACACGGTCAAGCTGGCGCGTGGATCACTGAGCTTTTGCCTTATACCGCTAAGATCGCGGACGATCTTTGCATCATTCGATCATTGCACACCGATGCGATCAATCACGGCCCAGGCGTTACTTTCTTGCAAACCGGTTCGCAGTTTCCTGGTCGCCCGAGCATGGGAGCTTGGATCGATTACGGACTGGGCAGTGAGAGTGCGGACTTGCCCGCTTATGTGGTGATGGTCACCAAAGGCAAAGGTGGGCAGCCGCTGGTTTCTCGTTATTGGGGCAACGGCTTCTTGCCATCGCGTCACCAAGCAGTTCGTTTTCGCAGCGAAGCCGACCCGGTGCTGTACTTGAACAATCCACCGGGAATCGATTCCGCGGCCCGAGGCGACGAGCTTCAAACGTTGACCAAGCTTCACCAATTGGCGATGGCTGATGGGGCCGATCCGCTGATCGAAGCACGAATCGCCCAGCACGAGATGGCTTATCGCATGCAAGCCTCGATACCCGAAGCGACCGATTTGTCGGATGAACCCGAATCGATTCTTGAAATGTATGGTCCCGATGCCAAAACCCCGGGAACGTTTGCCGCAAACTGCATTCAAGCGAGGCGTTTAGCCGAGCGAGGCGTGCGATTCATACAACTGTTCCACCAAGACTGGGACCACCANNAAATGTAAAGAGACCGATCAACCGGCCGCGGCGCTAGTGCAAGACCTAAAGCAACGTGGCATGTTGGACGATACCCTCGTGATTTGGGGTGGTGAGTTTGGTCGTACCAATTATTGCCAAGGTCCGTTAACGGCAAACGCGTTTGGTCGCGATCACCATCCACGATGTTTCAGCATGTGGATGGCTGGCGGCGGGATCGCGGGCGGTCGCGTTTACGGTGAAACCGATCCGTTCGGTTACAACATCACCGAGTCGCCGGTTCACGTGCACGACTTGCAGGCGACAATCATGCATGCCCTAGGGATCGACCACACGCGTTTAACGTTCAAATATCAAGGTCGTCAATTCCGCCTGACCGACGTCCACGGCGAAGTCATTCACGATTGGTTTGGCTAGAACGCCAAATATACCTAATGTCAAATTCGGAAACGGGTTAGGCCGTAATAATCGCATCGCCGTTACTGCATAATGGCGAACCTGATGCCATCAAATCGCCGTAGCGGCGCTCCGCTTGTTACGGCCTACTCTGTGTCACCAGCAGTGGAATCGTATTGACTCTCCGTTTTGTTGAGCTAGGTTTCCATGAACGCGTGTGCGACGTTGTGGCGCGAAACTGAAGCCGCTCAATAAACGCACCACTAAGAATCTGCAAGCGCCGCAACACTCCGAACTTCCTCCCTTCGGCATGCCCTTAACGGATCCGGGTGTGGCCTCCCGCATGCATGCCCAGGGTACGGGCGCGAGACGACAACACAATTGGTTTATGATCATTGTGTCGTTTCTGCTGGTTGGCCCTTTCTTGCTTGCGATAGGGATCGCGTGCTTGCTCTAGCTTGTCGCTGCGATCGGCGGAGCATCGCAGGAACAAGTGTCCGCTAATCCATCAGCGAACATCGCCCCCGTTAGTGCCGTCGCCGATCGACGTAGCGCCCGCCGACTTTACCGCCGCACTGTTGAATCAACTTAAGAATGCAAACCCCAATCTTACTCACATCCCTTGGACGATCCGGGGCGAGCCATATGGAGAACAAAAGGGGATCGGTTTCGCTCTGCGCAACGGCGAGACCACAGAACTGAGTCTGATGCTTTACCAACGCTCGCCCGAAGGAAATGGCTTGCTCACATCAATACGCCGAACGCGTCTACGGTGACGCGTCCGAAGCGTTCTTGCTCGGAATCGAAGGTCGTATTAACGGAAACCCATCCCAATAGTACGAGCGACTTTGCCACCTCGTTGAATCGTTGACCAATTACACTGTTCCAGGCCACCACCGGAGTTAAAAAGGGCAAAGCCTAATGCATAAGATCACACCATTAAGCGGTTTGATCTTGGCTGCAGCAAAACAAGGTTGATCACCACCACAATTCGTCGTCAAAACACGGGTCTGCGTAGCGATATCAACAGGCACTAGAAATGCTGTCAAACAAAATCACAAAAGCACCGAAAACGAAGGCTTCGCGTACCGAAACGCTCCAATCTGCATGAAGTCGGCACGCCCATCAGGCGCAGGGGGCACCCAGAAATCAAAAACCTTCAGCGTTGCCCAGGTCACNNCGACCACGGGTTCTCGGTAAACCCACTCTCATGCGGCCACCCCAAGAATAATCAACCCAGCCTACGGTCCGTCTTCAGCCGTAGATTCACTCGGACTCTGCTGATTTTGAACGTCGCAGATTGTTTTCTGGCTAAAGAGTATCTGATCCGTTCAACCGTTTAATCCTGTTGACCATTAAACGCTCGACACGACGGCAAATCACAAACAAAATTGCAAACACAAGTGAATAAGTCACGATGTTTGATTGAAGAGTGACGCCGGCAGGAAACGCAAGTTCTTGGAATTGCGAGACAACAAATGGACTTGCAAAAGCAATTCCGGCAAACCACCAAATTGGATGGCGTAGGTGTTGCATAAACCCTGCTCAAAATTGGAAGCATCATATCTGAACTCGACGCACGACTAGTTTATCGCGATAATTCCGCCCATCAGCGCAACGCCTATCGCGCATCCTGTTTGTATTCTTCCCGGAGGTGCGAGTGAACATCCAACTGCACCGCAGCCGGTGACGCACAGTCCGATGGTTGCCTTTGTATATCTCGGCATCATGCTATAGGCGACTTCTAGGTTAGTGATCACGCAGCTGACATCAGAACAGCCCTCGCTGGCAAAATACACGGTTGCGGCCAACATAGCGCCGCATGATCCACAAGCAGCTATTATACAAGGGTTCCATGGAATAGGTGGTAGCGGGGGGAGATCCATTGGAGGATCAAACCCGAAAACTGAAATCATGCCACTTGGATCTAATTGATTTAAGGGCGAGGAGGCTCCTAATTCATAAAGATTCCACTCGCTCCCTTCGTACCCAATCGGATCGCGACTCACAAACCGTCCCGCTACCGCGTCATACATCCGGGCCCGATAGTGATACAGGCTTAATCCTTCATCCCATTCCCGCCCCGTGTATGTATATCGATTTGCAATCGCCGAACTTGAAATCACAGTTCCCGACGCATCGGCGACAGTCACCTTGCCATAGGCACTATACGCATACCGTTCGACCGATCCTCCTCCGTCACTTACAGCGGTGATGCTGTATTGTTGGTTGCGATGATAATAACGCAGGCCACCTGAGCCGCCTCGCATCGCGGGTTCGTCGATGTAGCTGGCATAAACGTACGTGTACGTCGGGCTGCTCGCTGCTGTACCGGATGGGTAGTCGGCGATGGTTTGCTGGCCGTCTTGGAAGTAGACGACGTTCGCAGTGCCATCATTGCGACCGACTCGGCGACCAAGCGCGTCGAACTTGTAAAAAATGTCGTCCGTGATGTCATTGTCGGTGTCAGCAGCAATCAGCTTGTTCTCGAAATCCCAGGATAGGCGCGAGGCTGTAGGCGGGAGGCCGGAGTTGGTGGGACGGAGCACGGCTGGAATCAGGGTCATGTTTCCCTTGGCGTCGTGCGTGACAGCGCCCTCTCCCGGGCCTGAAAGCCCGACCTCTTCCGAAGGGAGAGGTGGCCAAACCGTCAGCATTTCGTAAGTCGGGCCATGGGTGCGGTTTTGGGTGCTGGAGTTTTCGGTAGTGCAGGTCCAGTTGCCGACCGCCGAGAGATTCCACGATTGGTCGAGGTTGGTGTCGGGTCGCTCCCAGTTGACCAGACGATCTTCATCGTCATAGCCGCTGGAGCCAACACTGAACCCGTAACCGCTCATCGCTTGCGCCAATCGTTTCAGACGTCTTGTTGTTGTTCTCGTCCCAGCCGTAACTCAAATCACCCATCGCCGCGCCGGTGAATGATATCGAAGCGAGCGTGTTGTCGGTGTTGTAGGCCCGAGACTCGCTGACCCCGTTATTTTAGCTGCTGGTCGTCATCCGGCCACCATCATCATACGTGCGGGTGTCGATCGTGG
>DNWZ01000799.1 GCA_003506095.1 Planctomycetaceae bacterium
TCCACCCGGTGCGGGGTGCGGGTTGATTTATTTTTGGTGGAGTTTTTTGTTCAGCTGGAGCTGGCGAAACAACGGACGATTTCGTGCCTTCGCCATTGACACTTGGGTTGAACGCTGCCCGACGGACCGACGTAGTACCGGATGGTTGACCGTCGCGGTTGGGTGACGCATACAACAAATCCAGTGCCCAGTGAGAATCAAACAAGCGACTGGCACCGATGCAGTCGCCACGTGTCAGCCCGCCAGCAGCGAGAAACACGAGATGTTCCCACTGCGTTATTTCAGCGGTGGTCATGAACTGGTCGTAGCATGCGATGTCGTCAACCCAAACTTCTCCGGCGGACATCAAATCGATTGTTAAACGTAACGATTCCACCGGCAAGCTTGGCAGCCTCACAATCTCCAACCACTGCGGCTCGCCCCATTTGCCATCCGGCTCCAACGTAACTGATTTTGCTTGGCGAATCGGTGTCCCGCCGACAGTGCCTTCTAACGCCATGCGGACGACAAGTGGCTCNNCTCGTTAGTAACATTTTCTTTATTGCCTATCTGAGAAGCGGGCTGAGTTTTATCTTTTGGCGTACCACCGCGAAATCGAATCGAAACGGCTAATCGACCGGAACGTGGCGCGGTGATCGGTTGGCTGACAAGCCAACTGCCTCCGCCGCGGCCGGCCTGGCCTGTCAAGCGAATCGATTTTGCACCGTGATATGAAACGTTTGAGTCCAGGGCCACACAATCTGTTGGGTATTGGGCGGTCATCCAACCGGGAACCCCAGCTCCATCCGCTTCAAAGCTTGCGTTTGCAATCAGGGCACGACGACGCAGATGTGATTTCTCCGTGATCGCTGATACCGCATTTTCTACACCCGCATGAATCGTCGCAATTTGGTTCGCCGATCCCGCAAACCTTGCACGCCAATCCATTAATTTTGCTTCGCGAGTTGAAATCCGAATCGCCACCAGTTCGCCAGCTTCGACGATCGTTTGCCAACGCGTACCGAACTCGTCCAGCCTACGCGGTGCACCACTTTGTTCAGATGCCGCTTTACCTTGTAAGCCAACTCGCAACGAGTTGTCACTATCAGGCAGTTTCAAGGGGACCGCTCGCTGCGACGGCGCCGGCCCGATACGATGCACCGTCGCCGGACGAGACAAAACCGCTTCCCACATCACCGGCCAACGTGTTTGATTTACGGCATAAATGAACGTGTCATCATTAAAGGTTGCCGTGCGGACGCGTAGTGAAGCACTTGCCGGATCATTCGACTCAACATCGAACATCATTACCGGTGGCAATTCTGCAAAGACTCGTAGCGATCGCCGGCGAACTTCACTAGCGGATTGATTTACCGCACCGCCGCCGATCACCACAATGCTTCGGTCGCTGCGATTGACCAGATTTGCAAACGCCAACGAAGACTCAGTCGGGTCAAGCAGCACAGACAAACCTGGTTGATTCGAAAGCTCACCAGCGTTGGCCAGTGGCATTGCATCAAATTGAAGATCATTCGCACTGCCCAGACGCTCCCTTCCAAACGGTCCCGATTCAAACCCTTTGACATCGGAACTTGGTTGGTGAAAGACAGCAGCCAAATAGGCTTGAGGCGATTGCTTGCCTTCCATCGAAATGGGAACGCTTGCATTGCAAGCTTCGTCACGGACTCGCATCGCTAAAGGTTCCGTCAATGCGCGTCGCTGAAGCCGAGTTGTAATGATCCGACGGTCACGGCCAAGTTCAACCAAGTTGGACGGCAAAGCCGAATCGCACGACATAATTAATAGATTTCGTCCGTCAATTTTATTGAGAATATTTTGAAAACCAGTGGCAAGACGCTCCGCCTGCCAGCGTTGGAAATCGTTTGCGCCCGTTTTTTGAATCCACGCATCTAGCGTTTCACGCGGCGGAGCGTTTTCACCGAGGCTTGCGTGATATTCCCGCAACGTCTGGTCGTCGATGATCGACAAGGGCGATGACCGGAGGTAGGAACGCTCATCAACTAGTATACCAATTGCCGGTACACATGCGCGGTTACTACACCGTTCGTTCAACTCCAAAAGAGTTTGAGTGAACTGTGCAAAGACTTCTTGATTCTCACTGTTATAGATGGGAAATGAAGTTAGCGGCGGACCATCAAAACTCCAAGCTCCCATTTGCCCCGCCATTGGCGATCGCGAGACGATCGACCCTGAGGAGACTAGATCCGATCGAATCTTTTGTTCCAATTCCAGCGCCGGTGCACTGGGGCGAATGCAGGGAATTAATTGCAGTGATTCTTGCTCAAAACGCCGGAGCATCAAACGCAACGGATCAACTGGCCCACTGTCGCCAGCCCAATTAGCATTCCATGCCGTGTCGGGAACAATCGACTGGTCAGGAAAAAGTGAAATTCCGTCACTCGATACCGTCAAAATCAATCCGCCATAGCCTTCGCGATGCATTGTTTCAATCAAACGATTTGTCGCGACCCAAACTTGTTGGTAATCCAGCGGCCGGGCAGTGGTCGGTAACCCGCGGTCACCGAACTGTTCAAGAAAATCGCTAATCTCAAGACGCATCGCCGCTAAACGCACGTCACCCGCAGAACGACGGTTTTGCTTTGCCATCGGATGGGGCAACACCGACGTGTCATCAGCCATCACATCCACGCGACCGACCGCGACGGCAGTAGTCGTCGAACGATTGGACAACACCAAACGCGTTGTCGGCGACCGTGGCCAAAAATCGATAATCGCCTCGTGCCAGACTTCACTTTCATCGCCCCCAGTTGTATCGACACTCGATGCCTGTGCGGTCGATTGCTGGTTAGAGTCCCAGTTTGCAGACGGAGCAGTTGTCCGTTGACCATTTCGAACAATCGCAAATCCAGGCCCAAGTGGAAGTGGGACTCCGTTCAGCGGATCAAGATCGACCAGTTCCGCAACCATGCGCAGTGACGTGTCACTCGGCACCCGAATCACAGCGCGATGCCTTACACCAACTTTCGATACCGGAATCGACATTTCTAGTTGCTGGCCTGAATCGATAAGATGCAATCGCTGGCCGGCATGCATGACCGATGCTGTGGATCGTTTTCCGTTGGATGCGCCCCCAAGCCACTGTGCCGTTGGTTGAATGAACAGGCGAGAAACCGTTGACGATTCGTCACGAACGACTGCAGTTCCTAATTGCGTCCAGCTTTCGTTTATGCTGACACTCTTATCCGCTTCTAACGCAACCCCATCCACGGGCCGATCGACGAATTGCATTTCATCAGACGCCCCAACAACCGCGACAGAGATAACGGACTCGGCAATCGCAATCGGTTCATGTGTCAAGTTCCAGTTCAACGCCCTCATCGGCAGGTCGGCAAGCGATGGCGAACTAGTCGATACGGTTGGCTTGCCGCCTTGAGACTGCGGATCGGTCCCGCTGGCCAATGAATTAAAAGGGCCCAGTTGAATGCTCAGCGGCGTCGTCAACGATTGTGGCAAGGTTGTTGTGATTGAACGTGTAAATGAGTTAGCCATCGTTGCAGGGTTCAGCGCCGTCGATAACCACCCCCGATCCGAGGACGTGTCACGTAAACGCAAGCGAACGCGATACGCTCCGTTGGTCGCTGGCGAAACCCATTTCCCATGCGTGCAATGCAACCCACCAGTCGTTGCAGTGACAGGAAAAGTGAGGCTTGAAACGAGCGTATCGTCTGCGGCAGAATAAGTCAGACAGTCAAGAACCAGTGTGTTCGTATTCTTCGTGATCGGTAACGCCATCGGGTTGATTAAGGCGATATCGACTGTCTGCTCAGCCCAGAAAATCGTTGTAGAATCGCCCAGCTGAACCCTTAAATCGCCTTCGGCAACTCGCCGAATCGAAACGCTTGCTCGGTCGTTAATCATTGCATCAATCGCCTTGCCTGCAATCAGGTCGCCAATGGCAAAACGGATTGTAAGGCCGGGGTTGACGTCGTCACCCTCGAATCGCAAGGCAAAGCGGTCGTCCAAACGTCCTTGCACGCGAAAACTGATTCCGCCCGAGCGAGTTTCGACAGGCACCAGCTTCCCTTCACCCGATGGAATCATGGGCGAACGTGCCGGGGGGCCGAAGACGAGCCCACCGTCAGAGGCCTCAAATACACCACCACTCAAAACGGGTGCTGACGCCAAAAGAAATGGTGCTGACTGCCTAGGAAGGCTGAGTCGACCAGCAACTGGGGTAGGCAAAACATCGTTTGATTGCGACTGCTCCGAAGAAGAGTCACTTGTGCCCTGCCATGTAATTGAACCGGCCCAGCGTCGCGGCATCTCACTGGCCCACAACAATTCTAGACGCGTATCGATACGCCCACCAAACTTCGAATACTCCAGTGTAGCGGGTCCGGAAATTGCTGCATCCGTTGGTCTTTGATCAGGCCGTGATTCCCCGGTCTCATCCGCAACAACAAACGTTGGGGCAAAAATACAAGACT
>DNWZ01000345.1 GCA_003506095.1 Planctomycetaceae bacterium
GCTCGAACGCGAAATTTGGCCCTCTGACGCGACTTCGCGGATGCACGCCTGTTCATCGGATTATGGCAAGTTTGCCGCTCTGACGCGATCCTGGCCGCCTTGTTGGGCGTTGCGTGCCTTACCCGCCCACAAGCGGCGCCCCGGTTAAACTGCTCCTTCTCGCACGAGCTCTCCTCTTCCTCGCCTCGGCTGAACCAGGCCGGGCCGGATCGAGCGAATCGTCCGGTTGCCATAGCGGGTATCGCCAGCGGAAACAGCGCGGGGGCAGAGCGGGCCAAGATCGGGAGGCCGATTGCATTACAACCGCATTATCAGCGTGATGCGACCGAATCGCCACGATCGTATCCGTGGCAAAAGATTCATCGTTCGTTGGCCTTGCGATGTCGAGTATCGATCTGTTGGGGGCATCGTCGATTCTTATATGTTGAGTCAAAACCAGTGCGCAGCGTAGCTTATGAGCCAGGCGGAAGAGAGTACTTGATTGACACATCGCTGACGAGTCGCCGTTATAAGATGCGGAAATCATGAATGGCTCGAACGAATCGATTATTATTAAGCTATAAGATTCCGGTTCGATGAAATCTAAGTGCTCGCCGATTCGCAGGTTTCCAAGCGAGCTGCATCGCAGGGTCAAAACGTCGAACCGGCCACTGACTCGGTCGAGATCGATCTTTTTGGCAGCCGCAACATCCAGCAATCGCTGGGTGAAGGTTTCGGCGTGGAGTTCGCTGTCGATGTACAACACTCGACCGGCTTCGCAGGGGATGCTCCCGAGCCACGCTTCTCCCGTCGCGATTGCCAGCGCCAGGTCGATCGCCATCCAAGACTTGCCGGTGTCGTAAGGAGCGATGAGACTCATCGTCTCGCCGTCGCGAAGTAGGCCATGGATGATTGGCCTACGAAGCTGCTGGTGCTCGGAGAGCCTTGCCGGGTCGAGGCTCTCGCCAATTGGCACAGGCTGGCTACCGTCATCTTTTCGATTCATGAGGAAAATCTCCGTAACGGGAAGACAAAAAAAGGGATCTTGCCGAGTAAATCTGTCAGACCGCCCTCTCATGCGTGCGCACACGCATCGCGCGGGCACAGGCCTGACACACTGACATATTCATAAAAAGAGAGAGTTTTTCTCTATAAATAAGGACTTTTACCCCTTTAGAAACCGTCAGAAATCCGTCAGTTAGTTCACTGACGTTTCCAGACGGATTTGCATTGCAGGTTTACCCAAATTCACATTCAAGGACCAAATCTGTCGGTTTCGACTGACAACTTACTGACGGATTACCGACGGATTTCTCCCGGGTCAATCAATCGGTAGCCTTGGGCCGGTTTAGTCTTGGTTTGAATCGATACACGCTCGATTTCTTCTTGCTGCAGGAGAGTCTGGATGACTTGGTCGAAGTCGTTAGCTTTGAGCGTCATGGACCGCATGAGCTCGCGGCGTGGCATCGTTCGGTCAGGCCGATCAGCCAGACGCTTTTTCAACCGCAGGCACTCCGCATGAAACGGATTATTCGCGACATGGGTCGCGGCCAAATACAGTTGTCTACGTGTCTGGTGCATCGCGAATTCGGTGGCCCACCTGACAGCGTTCATGCCAATCACCGGCGAGATGTGGTTCTCGCTGCAGGCGTAGATCAACGCGAGCTTATTGGCATGTTCGCATGTGCGGCTCCATGCGGTCCTCGAAACCTCGTCGCCGGCCGCCTCTGCCTTGTCGTACTCCGCCTCGGTTTGCAGACGCAAATCGCGGATGGCATCCGCCGCCTCCGGTGACAGCGAAACGACCGCCGGTTTGGGGTGGAAGTTAAGGAAGTTGCCGGTACCCGGTTCGAAATCGGCCCACCACTTCGCGGTCTCAAGAATTCCCTCCGGGAGATCGCGTGCCGACCCCGGAGTTTGGCCGGCGCCGCGTTTGCCGACATCGATGATGTTCAGTCGCGCGAAAAAACCGTTGGTCAGCATCCGCTTCGACAATGCCTCATAAAAATACTGCGGGGTTGCGGTACCAAAGAGCGTGAGGTGAGGCTGGTTGATGAGAATTGGCTCTGCTTGATTGGCTTTAACGCGCACGGGGTAGATGTCGCCGGCCGAGGTATAGAGCGTCAGCAGAATATTGGGGATCGATTCGCGACTGTTCTCCCGATCGAGGTTGATTTGTCGCAGCACACCGTCCATCTCGTCGTTTTGAAAGAGTATCCTTCCGGTGCGGACCAAGGCGTCCTGAATCCCTTCGCCCGACGCGAACTTATCCCCTAGCGATCCGGACAGACCGATTTGAAAGAGCACCTGTGAATTGACCTTGCGTGGGAACTCTTTTCCGGTGCCGCTGCTCGCCAACGCGAGCAAGTACAGATTCGTGCGTAGGTCGCCGGTCGTGCAGACCTTGCGGCCGGCCAGGAAGGATTGCAGTGCCATCGCGCCGCAAAATGCCAACCCGATGTTCGGGTAAGGCGCGTTGGCCAGGCTAAAGTCCATCACTTGGCGTACAAATCCAGGCACTTCGAACAGACGCTCGGGCAGATGACCTGGGTCATGCAAGTGCGGGGGTTCCGCCACGGTAAGTAACGGGGGACTATCGACCGACTTTTTGGGGACCAGCGCCGAAATGTCGACCCCCGCTTCAATCGCGCCGGATCCCTCATCGCG
>DNWZ01000705.1 GCA_003506095.1 Planctomycetaceae bacterium
ACTAACAACTAACAACTAACAACTTATGAGAAAAATACTCATTACCGGCGGTGCCGGCTTTGTAGGTCGGCGTTTCTGCAAGCGATTTCTGGAGGCGGGGGACGAAGTGCACTGCGTAGACCCCGTTGCCAAAGATACTGGTGGCATACATCCGGACGAAGGCTTTCCTTTGTATGCACCTCGCGATTTCGCAAACTTTCATTTCTATCATCAGGATTGCCGCGAATGGTTCAAGCAGCATTCTGATGACGACTTCGACTATGCGCTGCATTTGGCGGCGATGGTGGGTGGTCGGGCGATGATCGAAAATCGACCGCTGGCCGTTGCTGACGATCTGTCGATTGATGCCGAGTATTGGCAATGGGCTGAACGCGCAAAGCCTGCCAAGACGGTTTGTTTCAGCAGCAGTGCGGCTTACCCGATCGGTCGGCAGAAAGAGCAGGGCTATGAACTACTGACCGAAGATATGATTTCATTTGACGGTGATATCGGCATGCCTGACATGTCGTATGGCTGGGCGAAACTGACATGTGAATATCTGGCCCGTTTGGCGCATGAGAAGCACGGTTTGAAATCGGTCTGTTACCGACCATTCAGTGGATACGGAGAAGATCAGGACGACAGCTATCCGTTCCCCAGCATCTGCAAGCGGGCCATGGCACATGCGGGGGAAGCGACCCTGACAGTTTGGGGCACAGGCGATCAGATGCGAGACTTCATTCACATCGAAGACTGCGTTGACGGTGTCCTGACAACCATGGACAAGATTGATGACGGCGATGCCTTAAACTTGTCCACCGGGATCTACACCAGCTTCAAGCAGTTCGCCAGGATTGCCGCTGAAGAATGTGGCTACGAACCAGAGGTCGTCGGCATGTCGGATAAACCCGCGGGCGTCTTTGCACGTGGTGGATGTACTAAAAAACAGGCGGAATTTGGATTTGAGTACTCAGTGGCCTTTCGTGACGGTATTCGGCAGGCACTAGACTATATCGCGAATCGGGTCTAATGGTTTTTATCTCTCTGCGATATTGTGCCCAACACACTGCAGTGGCGGTTGATGATCGGTCGCTCGATCGCCATTCGACCATCACAAAAAGTTTCATGGACACGTACCGAGTTAAAATTACCCAGCCGGGATGATGGTTTCTACAACACGAACACTCGCTCCGGTTGCATTGTTCGTCTTCAATCGCCCGGTTCACACGCGCAGAACATTGGAGGCGCTTCGGCAAAACGAACTCTCAGGCCAGACGCACCTATACATCTTCTGTGACGGATGCAGGCGAGGGCAAAATGACGAAGAGCTTGTCACCGAGGTGCGCACAGTCGTGGCTTCGGAGAAATGGTGTGGATCAGTCACGATCACGGCTGTCGATGATAACCGCGGACTCGCTCGCTCAATTCGCGATGGCATAGACGTCGTTCTGTCCGAGCATGACCGGGTTATTGTTCTTGAAGACGACATCGAGACGTCAAGTGGCTTCCTAGCGTTTATGAATGATGCGTTGGAATTGTACGCACTCGATGAGCGTGTCATGAACGTGAGCGGGTATTTGCCTGAAACCAGTTATCAGTCGCGACTGCCAGAAACATTCTTTGTGAAGCTCATGGCCTGCTGGGGGTGGGCAACGTGGAAACGTGCTTGGCGGCTCGCAAGTTGGGACGCCGGTGAATTGCTGCGGGATTTAGCCCGTCGCACGGGCGGACTAGATGAGTTTGATATGGATGGAACGTACCCTTATTCAGACCAACTGAGGCTTAATCGAGATGGCACGCTTAGAACCTGGGCTGTTTTTTGGGCGGCCTCCTGCTTTCTGCGGGATGGCCTCTCGCTCTTTCCCGGGCGATCACTGGTTCGAAATATCGGACTGGACGGATCGGGGGAAAATTGCCACTCCGGACAGGATGAACACGAAGACTATCGATTGGCGGTACGTGTCAATGTAGAGAGGATTCCGGTTGAGGAGTCGCGTGCCGGGCGCCGTTATTACAAGGCGTTCTATCAGTTCGGGCGAAACTCAAGCATGATTCGTAGAGCCAAATGCAGAGCAGGAGTCGTGCGCAATAAGCTGCTTCAACAGATTCCGGAGACGTTCAAATCGCCGGTACGAAACATTCTCGGAACTGAGCATCCGTTTGGGTTACCTCAATCTGAACGGAATCGATTGCGTTCGCTCCCACGCTTTCGTGAAAGTACCGTCGACTTGTTTGGCAGGCAGCTTCGCATCGTTGACTCTGCGTCTTTTTTGGCATCTCATCAAGAAATCTTTGTCAATCAGATCTACCGATTTGCATGCAATTGCACCGCGCCAACGATAATTGATGCCGGGGCAAATCTGGGACTCGCAAGCATATACTTTAAGCGACTATTCCCAAACGCGAAGATCACCGCAATTGAGGCGGATTCAGTAATTGTTGAAGTGTTGCGAAGTAACCTTCACATATTTGGGCACGACGATGTTGCTGTGGTCCACGGTGCGGCGTGGGATTCAAATCAGAACCTTAATTTCTCTTTGGATCACGCAGATGCCGGGCGAGTCTCAGATGCCGGCAACGGTGAGGTTAGGGGGCTTCGCCTCCGTGATTTGATCGATGGGCAACATGTCGATCTCCTGAAAATGGATATTGAAGGCGCAGAAACACGAGTGCTTTTGGACTGCGAAGGAGCGATGGCCGGTGTTCAACGCATGTTCGTCGAGTATCACTCGTTTGCGGGCGAACCCCAGAACCTGGCCCAACTCCTGAGCGTGCTCGAACGCGGCGGATTTCATTACTACATCCATCACACAGGTGTTCATAGTTCGCATCCGTTTGTCAAGCTAGAGCAGGAAGCAGGGTTTGACTTGCAGCTTAACATTTTCGCGACGCGGGGGTCGGAAACTTTGGATTGCATCAATTGATCACGCATTTGTCCGCCAACCAAACCGGCGGGGCGGCGATCTCCGCTCGACGACTGCACAACGGACTTCAATCGCTCGGAACGGATAGCCACTTCTTATCGCTCGTGGGCGAGCCAAATACCAAACTCGGTGTCGACGTACTTCCGAAACTTTATCCACGTTTCTGGCATAACGCCGCTTATCGTCTAGGGTTTCCTGTTCAGCAGCATCTGAAGTGGCAACGGAGAATGAAGCAATTGGACTGCGAGGGCTTATTCACCAGCAACATTGAATCCGATCATGACGTCCTGTCGCATCCCACCGTCCAAGAAGCGTCCGTGCTGAACTTGCACTGGGTGCCTGGGATGCTTGATTGGAAGACGTTTTTTGCGTCTGTGGATCGCCCGCTGGTTTGGACGCTGCACGATATGAATCCATTTTTAGGGATTTTTCATTACACCGTTGACCGAGATCGGGCAAGTCCGGCTTTGCAAAGGCTTGACCGAGACATTCTTGAAATCAAAAAGCGAATCCTCCATTCCCTTGATAGACCGCCAGTTATTGTTTCACCTTCGAAGTGGCTGCTACGGGAATCGAGCCAATCCGAGTTGTTTTCAGGCCTACGTCATGTACACATTCCGTACGGACTCGATACCACTGTATTCAAGCCCTTTCCGCAGGGCTTTGCTCGCGATGTTTTCCAGCTACCGCAAGACCGCAAACTCATGTTAGTGGTCGCCGAGCAGTTGGACGACCACCGCAAGGGATTCGACCTGCTCGTGGACGCTCTCAGCTCCATGAAGCTTCCGTACGACTTGGAACTGGTCGCCGTTGGGAAAGGCGCGGTCCCTGTCGCATCGATGCGGTGCCATCATCTGGGCTCGATCCATGACGAGCGATTGATGGCCCTGCTCTACTCTGCAGTTGACTATACGGCAATCACCAGCCGACAAGACAATCTTCCCAACGTTGTACTAGAATCGCTCTGCTGCGGCACTCCCGTCGTCGGCACACCGGCAGGTGGAATTCCGGAACCGATCATTTCCGAACGCGACGGTTTCGTCGCGGAATCAATCTCATCTTCTGCACTTTCCGACGCAATTCGACAGGCGATATCTCAAACGTTTGACCGGGAGCGTATCGCGAAGGAAGCGGCGGCTCGTTACAACGGGGTTCTTCAGGCACGACGTTGCCAAGCTCTTTACGACGAAATGTGCCACCAGGCATAACGACTGCGGGTACGATTGCTCATTTGCCCGCCGCCAAATCGACGCATTCTAAACTCACCGTTTCGGCCTTTACCGTCGCACTACGAAGCTCTCGCTTATCATTAAACGAATACCGATCCTGAACAGGTTGTTCTATTGGCATCTGGATCGACAACACAAACAGCAGCGCCGCGCACTGGCGATGACTTATTACGAGGCGAGGCTGAAGAGCCTGGAGCGATGGGTTACAGAATCGAAGGAAACAACAAATTTTACCTATGACCTTCATCCGACCAACTATGCGTACCTCGCCTCATTTGTCGCTATTGTGACGGGTGTCTCGGAAGAGACCGTCTCTCAGTATATCGGCGAAGTGCTCAACGATGAACAACTGCGGACGCATGTCAAAGCCGTGACCGAAGGGGCTGCTGTTGAAATACGCTCAGAATCAGACGCGGAGGCCAGATTTGCGCGTCGTGTCGGGTGGTATGCAGTCGTGCGAGCGACAAAGCCGAAGGTTATTGTCGAGACTGGTGTTGACAAAGGACTCGGCGCGTGTGTTCTTTGTGCTGCCCTGATGGCCAACGAGCGTGAAGGTTTTTCGGGCAGATACTTCGGAACAGATATCAACCCAAGGGCGGGCTGGCTGCTCACAGGGGTGTATCAGACGTTCGGAACGATGTTGTACGGAGACTCATTGCAATCGCTAACGGAGTTTTCCGAAACAGTTCATCTGTTCATCAATGATAGTGACCATTCGACTGAATACGAGCGAAAGGAATATGAGTTGGTTAAACGGAAATTGACAGATCGTGCTGTGATTCTGGGTGACAACGCCCACTGTAACAGTGAACTGCATGATTTTTCAGTGCGGAATAATCGTCAATTTCTTTATTGGCAGGAATGGCCCATCAATCACTGGTACCCAGGCTGCGGAATCGGGTTTTCTTTCCGACAATCAAAGTAGCCTGCCGAATGGGTAACGGTCACCGCTGTCACCCTGTGGTTTTGCCCTCAAAGCCTGGAAGCCTATGCCACTGATTGTTCAAAAAATGCTAAGTCCGGCATGATTCGCCTGTTTACTTCCCTGTATCCCGAGAAGTCTGAAACTCGCCGTAATGAGTTGTTAACCTGTCTGGAACGAAACCTTGCGAACCCCGCGATCGGCCTAGTCTGCCTGTTTTTGGAGGGTGTTGAATCGTCTTTCCCTTTTCATGAAAAGTTGAAAGTCCGTTCGATCTCTCATCGCCCGATGTATCAGGATTTTTTTGATTGGGCGAATGAACTTGTGCAACTAAACACCGATACCAGCATCATCACCAATAGTGACATTTACTTCGACCACTCAATTATTGCGATCGCGAAGAGCATGAGCATGGGCCAATGTGCCGCACTGTCTCGCTGGAATCTTGGGGGCGATGGTTCCTTCCAGATCTTCGATCGCAACGACAGTCAGGATGTGTGGGTTTTCAAAGGGAAGATTCGCCCTGTCGTCAGTGATTATCTGATGGGTGTTCCCCGATGTGACAATCGTTTGCTTCATGAACTAAGACGCGCTGGCTACGAAGTGAGCAATCCTGCGTTTTCCGTGCGTGCCTTTCACTTGCACGCGGGCGAACGAACGGAATATCCGGAGAACATTGACGGCCCACATGTCGAAGGCCCGTATGAATACTTCTGGCCGCACAATCTGATGTCTTTGCCGGCAACAGTGCTGCACAACATGCGCCACCCCGACGCAAAACTTGGCTGGAGAATCGACTGGCGGAAACTGCAACGCACATTGTCGTGGCGAGTTTTCAACAAGGTAAAGCTGCTGGTCGCGAGAAACGAGCGTCGAGAAATCAGAAGCTAGAGGCTAACATCTCGCCGCTCGCAACTCACGATTCGTAGCTCAAAACTTCCCCCTTCCCCCTGCCAACTGACAACTGATTTATCTTGCCCCCCGTTGTTTCCATAATCATCCCGCACTTCAATCGTGCACTTCTGCTGCATGAGACGCTTGCGTCACTTCAGAAACAGTCCTTCGCTGACTGGGAGGCGATTGTTGTTGACGATGGGTCTGTGCCGGAGGAATGGGCCAAGGCCCAGCAGTTTGACGATTCACGAATTCGTTTTCGGCAGCGGACTGACGGAATCAAGGGGCCTTCGCGATGCCGCAATATCGGCGTGAAAGAGTCTGTCGGCCGATTCGTAATGTTTGTCGACTCGGACGACTTCGTCGCACCTTGGTGCCTGGCGGAACGTATCGCCTTCGTGGAGGCAAACCCTAAAGCGGCTTATTGCGTTTTTCCGGTAATGCTGTTTCAGAAAACACCTGGCGATATGGTGACTCTTTGGAATCGTCTGGACGGCGACAATGATCTGGAACGTTTCCTGCGGTCGGATCCACCTTGGCATACTTCATCACCTATGTGGCGGCGCCAAGCGATCGAACAACTTGGCGGATTTGACGAGGAGATCATGTACGGCGACGATGCTGACCTGCACATGCGAGCGCTGTTTGCCGCAGTATTGAATGCGAAAGCAAGCAATCAGCTCCCTGACCTTTTCATTCGCAGATCATTGAACGATCGGATCACCAACACGATATCGGATCGACTGCTCGATTCTCGAATGAATCGTTTAAAGAAGGGTACACAACTCGTAAAGGCGTATGGAACGTTGCGTCAGCAGCGATTGTGGGAAGGGCAGTACATCGTGGAAGCAGAGTTTCTGTTATTTAATATCGCTAGAAGTCGTTCACGTCAGGCTCAAGTATTGAAACAGTGGAAAACGGAGTGGATGCCGAGTGTATATTATCGAATTGTAGTAAAAACCTATTTTGTGATTTCAAACCACCTGATATCACATGCATACTTATTGCTGCGACTTAGTCGGCGACTGGCAATGTTAGCATTGCCTCCAGCCTTCTTTCCCAAAGGTGGAGGTTTTGAAGCAGTTGAAATTCACTCGTCACGATTGTTACACATGAAAACGGCATTGGTTGAAAACAGATAAGCAGTTTCACGTTTCGTACCGGTCAACTCTATGTCCATACAACTCTATGCGATAAACGTTAAGACCCTGCCTCTCGGGAAGTCTTGCTCCTGTATTTCATCTCCCTTCAACATTGCTGTGGAATTCGTGCAGTTCGGAGGCGATTATGAGTGACGCTGGAATCATTACATGTGCATTTGGCAGGCGGCAGTACCTCGAGATGGCAGTCGACTTGGCCTTGTCGGTTAAGTTTAGCTCGCAACTTCCGGTGGCGGTCGTGTCTGACACAGGCGGCTGCAGTTACTTTCGCAAATTTTACAGTTGTGCCTTTGACCAAATTATTCTTGACAACACAATCGACGAGGTCTCGGGCAGTGAGCGTTTTGTTCGAGCGAAAATCGCAGCAATAAAGCATTCGCCATACAGAAAATCACTGTTTTTCGACGCTGATGTTGTATGTGTGAGAGATGTTTCAGCCTTATTCGATTTAATAAAAGCTGAATCGTTCATTGTCCTAGGGCGACTACACCACAGCCTGGAAACCTGCAAGGATATTGTTCATAACGGCGTCCCTGTGACGCAATTGTTTGAACACTTCGGCTTAAGTTCTTACACACACTGTTTTAATTGCGCATTTTTTTTCGATAATCCAGGTGCGCGACGTTTAGTCCGTGCGATGGAAGAAGGAGATAGAACCTGGAGGCCTTGCTTTGCTCCTATCGGAGACAATCTGTATGACGAAGTGCTTTTGGGCTTGGTAGGGCCAACTGCTAGCCTGACGTACTACGAGGGTGTCGACAGGTTGTATCAAACACAAGATCCCCGCTTTCGTTGGTCCGACAGTTTTCTTTTCGTGCATTCGTCACCAATGAGATTAAAAGAGGCAGCAAATGTCGTTATGTATGTTTTAAAAAATCGTCGTCGTTTCAATCTGCGCGGAGTTGATGCGATCTATTGGGCCGAACATTTGTTGGCCCGAAGAGCAGTTGTGTTGGGACGCGGTAGACGATTTGCAGCCGTCGTGTCGGTAGTTCGCGAATGGATTCAGCGATAGTGCTGTGAAACGTCAAGTGGTTTAAGGCACATGCGAAAAATACTACGTTTTCTAATCGAACGCGATTTTTGCTGGAGGGTAATCCAGATGCTCTTTGCAGTGCCGGCACAACGGTTTGAACGAGCGAGATTGTCCGCAATAGAACGAAGGCTAAAAAACAAATTTATTGCAGGTGGCCTGAAAGTACGTGCAGGTGTATTTGAAGGGCTGATGTATCCGGCTTTTGATTCCTCTGGGAGTTGCCTTTTTCCTAAACTCATTGGCACATATGAACTCGAGTTGCAATCCCTTTTTCGAGAATTGAGCTCAAAGGGATTTGAGCAAGTCGTGGATATTGGTGCCGCGGAGGGGTATTACGCAGTTGGCTTTGCGCGGATGTTTCCGACCGCAAGTGTTACCGCATTTGATTTAGATCCTATTGCACGTGAGCAATGCGCAAGGATGGCGGTTTACAACGCGGTATCCAATGTGTCCATTAAAGATCAATGCACAGCTGACCTGCTAAAAGGAGTTGATGTCTCAAAAGAAACTCTTGTTCTTTGTGATTGTGAGGGGGGGGAAAGGGAACTGTTCTCCGATGAAGTGGCGGCGCACATGAGAACATGTCATATAATTATTGAACTGCATGATTATGTAGACAGACGCCTCACTGGTGAACTGTACCGACGTTTCGAGCAGACGCACCGGGTATCGCTAATAAATAGCACTCCGGACAATTGGAAGATTGTGCACAATAAAAGTGATGTTGTTAGCGAATCAGATCTCATGGAGCGGCGGCTGGCGTTCTCAGAAAACCGACTTGAAATGATGCAGTGGCTTATCGCCACGCCAAAATTAGACTAGATGACGGCTGAATTTCGTTGTTAAAGCAGTCTGGCGCAAACGGCAACCTGTGATGGTACAAAAGTGTGTTAGCTCTTATGTCAGCCATTGAACCTCTTGTTTCCGTTTTGGTTACGGTTTACAACCGCGAAGCGTTTCTGCGATCCACGCTCCAGAGCGTTTTAGCGTCGGCAAACGGTGGCGTTGAAGTTTTGGTTGTCGATGACTGTTCTACCGATGATTCATTCAGAATCGCCTCTGAGATTGCAAAAGCCGATAAGCGAGTCAACGTTTATGCGAACAATAAGAATCTAGGTGATTACGGCAATCGCATGAAGGCTGCGTCGCTGGCCCGCGGAAAATACATCAAATATGTTGATTCCGACGATCTCATCTATGCGCATACACTTGGTGTTATGGTGGATGTGATGGAACGGAACAGCGAAGTTGCGTTGGCGCTGAGTCATTCGTTGCCGGAAGATGAAGAGCCGTACCCAGGGATCCTGGCGCCGACAGAGTCCTTTCGAAAACACTTCCTGGGGCGAGGCTGTTTCAGTTGTGGTCCGACGGGCGTCATCATACGAAGGTCAGCTTTTGAAGACGTGGGTGGATTTCGAAAAGAATGGGGGGTGCTTTCGGATGTTGACTTGTGGTTGAGACTTGGTGCTCGCTGGCCGGTTGCGCTATTACCGCCAGGACTAGTTTGGTGGCGACGGCACGAAGGCCAGGAATTTTCGAGCCACGACGCTCGCTTGACCTACCTCGAACGCGGATATGAATTGGCGACCGCTGCACTAAATGGTTCATTGTGCCCTCTGCCAGCCGATGAACGAGGCGCGGCACTCGCTAGAGTTCGACAGAATTATGCAAGAAGACTCATTGCGCTGGCGACGAAGGCTCGAAGTCCGCGTAAAGCTTGGCGGTTCTTTCGCAACTCGGGGCTCTCGTTGCGTGAATTGCTCTGTGGACTGCGCAGTTACCAATAGTGCGATAGGTTTCGCACTTACCAAAACCATTCGTTCCGGTTGTGGCTGCTGCCTACAGTGCTGCCGCTTTTGTCATCGAGCAAAAGTTTTTGTGGTGATTGAACACTCCTATTCGTCGATCGAGGTAATTTTTGTTGAGGACCAACGGATGAAACAGGATCTAGAGCTAAATCGTGCGGAGACTCACGCTTAAAGTGTGTTCCCAGAACGATCAGACGCAGGCTTCGGTAATCAAGTATGGCGTGTCCCTGTCCCAGGGCCATTTCATTAAGCTCCTGGTTGCGGCTGACTGAGCCAATCTTTGCGCAGTCGCCACGATCGTGGATGGGATGTAGCATTTTCCTGATGAGGCACTTGCGTTTTCAAGGAATGCAATATGTCCGTAGGAGCATAGTCCAAGAGATCGGCTGGCCAAAAAGAGTGTTTCCGTAGACATTATTTTGATAAGAGTCTGACCTGTGTTGGTTCGTTTGCGGCGATAAGTACGCAGCAGTGGTTTGATGCGGTGGATGTAATTCCAGGAAGCGAGTTTGTGGGTAACACAGAATTCTGGATAAACCTAGCCGATCGTAGCTCTGCTTACCGCACTTAGCTGGTGGCGGTAGCACGAGTGGCTGCAGGTGCAGTTAACGCTGGCAAAACTGGAGCTAATCGGCATTCGTGCGAAGCTTGAATTGGAAGTGGTCCGCCGTGCCACCCATTTAACTGGAAATGAAAAGCGTTTGGTTACAGCTCGGCTAAAACAAAATCGTGCCGAACGCATACTGTCAATCTCAACAACGGCGGGAAGTCCCGCCGAAGCCAAAGTATTTTGGCTCTAAGGAGATGTGGATAGTAGATGCTATCCGTGGTTTCGTAAAGCGCCAGTAGGCTGACCTGAGTATCCAACAAACTTTGCAGTGAGTTGTTGCGTTAACTGAAACGCTGCAGTCGGGCAGGCCGGGTGCATTGTAAAGCACACCCCTGGAATGCTCCCCAAAATCTGATCCATGAGTTGTGAAAGTTCATCAGCCAAGATTGGCGTAAAGACTTTCAATGAAGAAGCGAAAACGACATTCTGCCGAGCAGATCGTCAAGAAACTACGAGATGCCGATGCGATGCTTGCCGCAGGTAGAAGCGTCGGCGAGGTACTCCAGTCACTTGAGGTCAGCGAATCAACATTGAGCCGTTGGCGAAGCCAACATGGCGGCATGAAAAGCGAGGAAGCGAAGCGTCTGAAGACGCTCGAGGAAGAGAACAGCCGCTTGAAAAAGATCATCGGAGATCAGGCTTTGGACATTCAAATGCTCAAGGAGATCGCCAAGGGAAGCTGACTAGCCCTGAATCTAGACGCAACGCCGGCAAGACGCTCCAGCGGAAGTTCTCCGTCTCGGAGCGTCGGGCGTGCGAGGTGCTTGACCAGCCGCGGTCAAGCCAACAATATGGAGGGCAACTCAAGGATGAAGATCAGCGGCTGACAAAGAAGATTCTCGAGTTGGTTCGCCACCGACCGCGTTTCGGCTATCGCCGCATTGCGGTGTTGCTTCGTCGCGTTGGTGAGGTGATCAATGACAAACGCATGTACCGCCTTTGGAAAGCAGCCGGTTTGAAAGGGCCACGAAATCGCCGCAAAAAACTCGCAAACGGAGACAAGAAAAATGCTTGTCACGTGCTGCCGTCTCGGTTCAAGAATGATGTCTGGACCTGGAACTTCGTGCAATCCTCAACTGTAGACAGCCGGAAGATTGGGTTTTTGAACATCGTTGACGAATACTCACGGCTATGCTTGAGCATTAAGTCAGGCCGCAGCATCACGAGCGAGGACGCGATCGATACGTTAGCGGAATTGTTCGCGATGCATGGCGTGCCGAAACGGCTTCGGTGTGACAATGGTCCCGAGTTCATTTCGTTAGCGATCAAAGACTGGTTAGCCAAACTGGGTATCGGCGTGCTCTACATTGAGCGTGGCTCACCGTGGTAAAATGGCTATGCGAAAGCTTCAACGGCAAGCTTCGCGATGAGTACCTACATCAGACAGAACTGTTCAACTAGAGCAATACAAGGATCAAGGCACGAGCCTGGCAAGAAGACTTCAACAACTACCGGCCGCATAGATCGCTGGGGTACCTGACACCCTCTGAGTTCGCGCGTCGCTGTGCTGATTCAGCTTCGTTCGCTGCGCTCACTTCGCTGAATCAGCACAGTGACCTTATCAACCCGTTACTTGTTACCTAACCAAATCTTTCATAACGCCTGGTACAGAAAAGTGGGGCATTCCACCCCGACAGGTCTGTTTCGGTAAAAACAGGTACGCATTTTGCTCAGCTTGTTCGGTCGGTCCCATTTCCTGTTTGCTTGCTTTTGTCCGGTAGCAAGTGGCTCGTCTTCCCAATTCACCCTTGGGGAGAAGCACCATGCCACATCCATGCAGTCGTTTTGCTGAAGACTCATCTGATGATAATCGCCAGTTCTTGATTAATGCTAAGCGAACGCACCCAGCCCACGCTGTGAGAGTGAGAGCCCACGGGATACTATTAAACGCAAAGGGGCTCTCGGTACCTGATTTAACAAAAATCTTTTCGATCGATGACGATACAGCGTGGATTTGGTTGAAACGGTGGGAAGAGGGCGGACACGCGGGATTGGAAGATGAGCCGCGCTCTGGCGAGCCATTTAAAGCCGATGAACGTGCGCGAAAGAAAGCGGTCGATATACTTCGCAAGTATCCAAACAGCCCTCGTCTTGCCCTCGAAGAGATCAAAAAACAGATCGGTAAGCAAATTAGCCGACACGCATTAAACCGCTGGGCTCGGGCAGCACAGTTGGGCTGGAAGAGAATGCCGAAATCGTCAAAAAGCCTGCGAGATCCTGATCTTTTTGCCGCGATCAAGAAAGAACTGGATGAACTGCGAGAACTACCTGACGTTAAGCTAGGCTCTGTCTGAAAACCGTTGTGTCCTCCGATTCGTACAGTATTTTGGTCAAATCTGTACGAGTTTGGGAGGAACAAAATGGTTCAGCGACATTGCCTAACCGACGATCAGTGGGAGTTAGTGGCGGACCTGGTTGAAGCAAAGCCGAAACCAACCGGACGGCCGCCCAAGGACCGCCGCACGATTCTCAACGGCATCTTCTGGATTCTGCGTACGGAGGCTTCCTGGCGTGACCTGCCCGATAGGTTTGGAAAATGGCAGACCGTTTATGATCATTTCAATAACTGGAGCAAAGACGGCACGGTTGACGCAATCCTACGGCAACACCAGGCGGCTATGGTAGATGCCGAGGAGATTGACGTCGATCTCTGGTGTGTTGATGGCATACTCGTTCGTGCCGCCCGCTGTGCCGCAGGGGCGGAAAAAAGGGATTAAAAATCCAATGCTAGCTTACAGGCCTTGGGCCGCTGCCGTGGCGGTTTTTCCACCAAAATCCACATTTTATGCGATGGTAAGGGCAACCCACTGA
>DNWZ01000806.1 GCA_003506095.1 Planctomycetaceae bacterium
TCCAGCTGAGCTATGGGCGCGTTACGTTTTTTTCGGTGTTTTTCGCTATCCGTTCAGTCGCTGCTGATGGTTGTACAACCGCTAGCCTCGTTTGCGAGCAACTGCCCCCCCGTTGGCGTTGCCGCTTTGGTCAGGGGTGCATCACGCTTACTGTAGCGGAGCAAGAGCACCGCTGCGGCGGATTGTACGCAAGTCAGACGAAAAATCGAAGGCGACTATGCCGGGATTGCTACGCACCGGCGTTCCTCTGAGAACTCACCCGAAAGGGCGTTTGTCTACGTGGGGACGTGGATCGTCGGGCTTTACTGTTGTTTGCCGGGCGTGTCAGGGGTTCACTTGCCGTGCCATTGGTCCCATTGCTGGTTGATCCAATCTGCGTCTGGCGCGGAATCCGTAACCAGATAACGGAAGGTTGCTTGGTAGTCGTTCTGGCGGTCGATCGTGAACGATCCGTCGATGCAGGGCGAGAATGCAAAATAGGGTTTCGTCGGATGAATGCGGGCCGCTTGCGGTGACCGGAAATTACTAGCATGGCACAAGACGGTGATCGAAACCGCGCGACCGTCGATTTGGCCGGTTGCGGTTACCCAGCGAGCGGGTTGCTCGTTGCCTTGTATCCGATCCGAACCTCGATCGTTGATGAACTGAAACCTCTCTGGATTGGCGATGTCTGCCGCTTGGGAAGTTGGTGATGATTCTTTGTCGCTCAACCAACTAGCGGGGCCGCGATAGCCGACTCCGCCATAATGATACTTTTCAATCATCAGCGGCAATTCGGTCATCGCGGTTTGTGTGGTTTCTAAGTCAAACTGGTGATAACTGCCGTCGGTCGCCCAGGCCGTAACCTTCCATCGCTCGCGCAGGATTTCGACCACGGGTTTTTCTTCGGCAGTGTGAACCAAGTCGACGACGAAACCAATCTTACCGGGCTCGGCGAACTGCTGAATGACACTGTGGTGCGAAACTCGCCCGATCCCTTTGCCTAGATTCCAGAAGTCGATCGGGCGATCGTTCCATTGAGTCATGACCCAGGCGGTAAAAATTCCGTTTTGGTGTGGATGGTCGGCGGCGAATGCTCCGGTAACAACGCGGCCCGATGGTGACGCGACGGGATGTATGAATCCAGAGCGTTGATAAATCGGCGCGATCGATTCGGGCAATGGCGGACTGACTTTGTTGTAAGTCAGGATCGGTTTGTCGGCCTGGCGAATTTCGATCACGGTTTCGGATTCGATTAACTGCAGTTTACCCGAGGCTTGTTCTTGCGATTGAGCGGAAGCTGTTTGAATGCAGGCCAGCAAGCAGATTAGTGAGAGGAGTTTCATAGGTGTTATAAGTGAATAGACTGTTTTGGTAGTCTTGCAGGCTGGAAGCCTATGCCACTTTAGGCGATGATTTCGTTCACGACTCGGCCGTGAACGTCGGTTAGGCGGAAGTCGCGACCGGAGTAACGGTAGGTGAGGCGTTCATGGTCGATTCCCATTAAGTGCAAGATGGTTGCGTGCAGGTCGTGAACATGAACTTTGTTTTCGACGGCTGCGAAGCCGAACTCGTCTGTCGCGCCATACGCCATGCCGCCTTTCACACCACCACCGGCAAGCCAGACGCTGAATCCATGATTGTTATGGTCTCGGCCTTTAGCCCCTTCTGAAACAGGTGTCCTGCCAAACTCGCCACCCCATAAGATTAACGTGTCTTCAAACAACCCTCTCGCCTTTAAGTCATCGATCAACGCAGCGATCGGTTGGTCGACGGCTCTTGCCTTGTCGGCGTGGCTGGCGATGTTTTCGTGATCATCCCACGGTTGCCCATTTCCATAAAACAGCTGCACCATCCGCACGCCGCGTTCGACCAAGCGTCGCGCGGCTAGGCATCCGTCCGCGAACTCGCCCTTACCATATGCCTGGCGTGTCGCTTCTGTTTCGCGGCTCAGGTCGAACACCTCCTGCGCTTCGGTCTGCATCCGAAAGGCCATCTCCATCGACTGGATTCTTGATTCGAGCGGGTTGTCTTGGCCACCACGCTGTGCCAAATGCATTTCGTTCATCGCCCTGAGCAGATCGAGTTGTTCGCGTTGTGCTTCGAGCGTGAGGGCCGAGTTGTTGATGTCGCGTATCACGGTTCGCGGATCCATCTTGGAGTTGTTGATTTGTGCTCCTTGATAGATTCCCGGCAAAAATCGATTGCCCCAAAGCGCTGGCCCGACAACAGGTTTTCCTGGACAGAGCACGACGAAACCGGGCAGGTTTTCGTTTTCGGTTCCTAGGCCGTAAAGCAACCATGAACCCATCGACGGTCGCGTTGGTTGCGTTTCACCACTGGTCATCATCAGCAGCGATGGTTCGTGATTGGGGATGTTTGTATGCATCGAACGGATCACACAAAGGTCATCCGCGCGGCGACTTAAGTGCGGAAACAGTTCGCTGATTTCTAGTCCCGATTCGCCGTGTTTTTCAAAACGAAACGGCGACTTCATCANNATTGGTGAGCGCTGGTTTGGGGTCAAACGTATCGACTTGGCTTGGCCCGCCGTTCATAAACAAATGAATGATCCGCTTAGCACGCGGGTCAAACATTGGCGGTTTGGCCGCAAGCGGATTGGATGCTGTCGCTGCACTTTGCGGATTGGCAAATGACGAATCGCCCGCCACGGTGCTGGCCAAGCCCAACGCCCCCATTCCCGCGCCGAATCGATGCAACATCTCGCGACGTGATAAACCTAACATGGTTCGACCTCTTTCGATTTCTTGTTGATTCAATTCGACTAATCCAGATACATAAACTCGTTGCTGCCCAGTAGTACCTGGGCATAACGTTCCCAGCGATTGAGCACATTTTTATCTTGCTCAGGATTTTCATCGGCAAGCGATAGGTATCGCTTGGCCAACGAAAGTTCATCATCCGTAACCGGACGGCCGTAGGCGAGTGTGAAGGCATATCGGACTTTGGACTCCGTGTCCTCGCCGCCTTCCTTTTCCAATCGCTTTGCAAACGCTTTTGCCTGTTCGATCATGAATGGACTGTTTAGCACGAAAAGCTGTTGCTGGGGAACCGTCGTTTCCGATCTTGTCGACGCGGTGATGTTGGCGTCAGGAAAATCAAACAACCGAAGCATGTTGTTCAATTCATGGCGGCTGATGAAAGCATAAACGGTACGCCGTGAATTGTTTTGGTCGGCCAAGTTTGTCGAAACCCCTTCCATTTGTGGATCGAGTTTTCCTGAAACGGATAACAGGGCATCGCGCCAGGCCTCGACCTCCAAGCGTCTTCGATTCATTCGCCAGAGGTATTGATTGTCGCCATCGATACTCATGTTGGCCTCGTTCTGCAGACTGCTCAGTTGGTAGGTTGACGAGAGCATGATTTCGCGATGGAGCGACTTGACCGACCAGCCATTTGCAAGGAAGCGATCGGTTAGGTAATCGAGCAATTCTGGATGGGTCGGCTTTTCGCCTAAGGAACCGAAGTTGTCGGGCGTTCCGACGATGCCCCTTCCGAAATGATGCTGCCAAACTCGGTTGACCATCACGCGGGCGGTCAATGGGTTGTCGTTCGATGCGATCGCTTCGGCCAATTCCAAACGCCCGCTGCCATTTGCAAATGCTTGCGGTTCGTCTGTCGACAGGATTTGCAAAAAACGGCGTGGTGCGACGTCGCCTTGGTTTGCCGGATTGCCTCGAATGAAAACCTTCATATCCGCAGGCTTGGCTTCGGTGATCACATGGGCGATCGGATACATCGGAAGGGCCGCCTGCTGGAGACTTTTGAGCGACTCGCGTTGCAGTGCTAATTGCTTGGCTTGATCCGGCGGAAGCTGTTTTTCAAGCTCCGAAGGTTCCATTGCGAACAGTCCTTTCTCGCCGAAGATGATCGCGAGGAAGTCGGGTTGATTGATTTCGACATCGCGAGGTGTTTCGGTATAAATCGAAAATTGAACGTTGGCATTCTCACCACAACCGCCGGCTTGGTCGCTGCCGCTGTTATCGAGCCCGCCGATCGCCCGGAATTTCTGGATCCCTTCGGGAAGGTCATAGGCAATCAATGATGTCGCATGCGTGCCGAGTCCGAAAGCGAAAGACTTGCCGCCAATGCGAATCGGTTGACCATTGACATTGCGATCGATGTTCACGTTTCCGTGGCTGGTTTTGGTTTCTCGCCACTTCAGATCGGTTAACCGCAGTTCATCGCCATTTTCGCGGATCAGAACGGGTTCGGCCCAATCGGCATGATCACAACTGATGCCGTTGCCTCCATCGGTGACCACGAGAAACAATTGCTTGGCACCGGATAGGTCGACTTCGATCGATACAGAGGGTTCATTTTTGGTAACCAGACGACTTTGATAAATCGCATTTCCCGAATCGATATACTTTGCCAGCACCTGTTGATCGTCGGGTGAAAGCTGGCCGTCGCGTTTTCGCAGCAGCACCGAAGCGAACTGTTGAAACTCACGGGCCGCTGCGTTTAACGGTTCGGGAACCGCCAACGGATCTGTGGAATCCTTGGCCGTGCTTTCCTCGGTAATCACGCGGACTGCATCAAACCATGATGACAATGCCGCGATGTTTTGCGTGTCACCTTTGCCAAGAAAATCGATCCAACGTTTGATCGTCTTAGGATCAAGCGGCGCGTCGTCAGCGAGTGTTTCAGGTTTGGTTTTTATGTCCAGTTGTTTTGCGCGATTCGTTTTCCATGCCGCAATCATATAGTCGGCAATGCGATCGACTGCGGCTTCGCGAATGCGTGGGCCTTGTGCAGCGATGGTTTCGGCGATTGCCTTTTCTACATCCTTGATTTGTTTTTGATTTTCTTGGTACGCGTCGACTTCGGGTTGTGGTACAAGCGGCGCGTTGTGCAGTCGCGAACTTTGGAAGATTCCTGCGAGCGAATAGTAATCTTGTTGCGGGATCGGATCGAACTTATGGTCATGGCACCGTGCGCACGAAACGGTCAATCCGAGAAAGCCTCGTGTCAGCGTGTCGATTCGATCGTCGAGTTCATCGGCCGCAGCTTTCGCGGCATCGGAGTTCTTATAGTACTGGGCTCCCAGGCCGAAGTAGCCGAGCGCTGGGAGGTGTCGCAATCGTTCGTCTGCGTCCGTTTCAATCAAATCCGCTGCAATTTGACGTTTGACGAAAAGGTCATAAGGCATGTCTGAATTGAAGGCCGAAATCACCCAGTCGCGGTAGCGGAATCCGCTGGTGTTGGGCGTTACACTGAAGGTGTGTGCTTGGTCTTCGGAATAGCGAGCGACGTCTAACCAGTAACGGCCCCAACGTTCACCATAGGCCGGCGACCGGAGCAGGCGGTCGATGACTTTTTCGAACGCTTCTGGGCTGGAGTCGGCGACAAACGCTTCGACATCCGCAGGGGCCGGCGGAAGGCCTGTTAAATCGAAGGTTGCGCGGCGAATCAATGCCCGCCTATCGGCCGCGGGAACGGGTTTTAGTCCGCGTTTTTCAATTTCGGCGAGAATAAAGTGGTCGATCTGGCTGGTCGGCCAATCGCTTAACGCGACTTCGGGGATTACCGGTTTTTGTGGCGTGACAAAGGACCAGAAATTGCGGAAGTTGTCGATTTGGATCGCAGGTTTTTCAGCGGCAGTGTCGCTGGTGCGCGGGTCGACGGCTCCTGCGTCGATCCACGTCGCGAAATCGGCGATTACCGAGTCGGGCAACTTTCCCTTGGGCGGCATTTCGGTCGATTCGTAGCGGAGTGCCTGCATCAATAAACTTGCGTTGCTGTCGCCAAGTTCGATCGCTGGCCCGGAATCGCCGCCAAGTCGCAGCCCTTGGGATGAGTCGACCAAGAGCCCGCCTTTGAGGCCTTTGGAATCGGCGGAGTGACATTCGTAGCAGTGTTCGATAAGCACAGGGCGAATACGATTCTCGAAGAACTCGAGTTTTGCTGCTTCGTCGGCGTAGGCTTCGCCGAGAAACATGGCAGCGGTTAACGAACCTGCGGTAGCCAGTTTTTTCAATGTAGGGGCGAATAAGGCACTGCGGCTGGTCAGCTTGAGATCCATGCTGGCTCCGTGGTGGAGAAACTTTGGCGGGATGACGGAATTGTGACCGGGTGATGCGATGCAGTGTGGTCCGGCGAACGCGATTTGGCCCAGGGCAGCTTTCGTGTCACGATCAGTTGTGGCGGGAGACGCCATGATAGCGTCTGAGGCGATGCGCTGCGACGGTTATTTCTGCCGATTTGGCGTTGAACGGGTGGGTGTGATAGTCGCGGATCGCTCCGTCGATCCGTCTGGGATTTTTGTACTGACCGGCGGAGCGGTCAGCGACACTTTGTTTACTGACCGACGGAGCGGTCAGCGACTTTGATGCTCAGTTTTGCAAAATCTTGCACTTGTTTTCGAATGGCTTGCTCGGTCGGAAGACGCTCCATCGAACTCGCTCCGTAAAATCCGTGTATGCCACAGCGGTCTAAGATGTATTGCGCATCGCTGGGCATCGCTATCGGGCCGCCATGGCATAACACAATCACGTCCGAGCGAACCGAACGCGCGGAAGCCGCGATTGCGTTGACCCGTTGGACACAATCGTCAAGCGTTAATGCCGATTCAGCACCGATCGAACCGCCCGTCGTAAGCCCCATGTGCGCGACCAGGATGTCGGCTCCGGCACGTGTCATGTCGATCGCTTGTTGCGAATCAAATACGTAAGGTGTGGTCAAAAGTCCCAGTTGATGTGCCGCAGCAATGCAGTCTACTTCTAGGCCATAGCCCATTCCTGTCTCTTCTAGATTTGCGCGAAACATGCCGTCAATCAAACCGACAGTCGGAAAGTTTTGGATACCCGCAAAACCCATCGTGATCAGCTCTTTTAAGAAGTGATCCCTTAACATAAACGGATCGACGCCGCACACGCCAGCGATCACCGGCGTCTGCTTCACGGTAGTCAATACCTCGCGCGCCATCTCTTTGACAATCTCATTGGCATTGCCAAATGGTAATAGGCCCGATAGTGACCCGCGTCCGGCCATCCGGTACCTGCCGGAGTTGTAAATGACAATCAAGTCGATGCCGCCCGCCTCTTCACACTTCGCGCTTAAGCCGGTCCCGGCACCGCCACCAATGATCGGTTCGCGTCGCGCAATCTTTTCACGCAGCCGAGAAAGAATGGCTTCTCGTGTATGTTGCATTTTTGATTTCCCTATTGTCTAAAAACTTATAAAATCTGGTCTTGCACCAACGCGTTAAAATGCTCGACCATCGCTGTGGAAAATTGTTCGGCATTGATGTCCAAAGGTAAACGAATCAATTGACGATCGGGGGTTGCTCGCAGGCGGCGCTGAAGTTCATTAAATAAAGCCGCGTCAGCTTCGGGGTCATGAAACGGTTGCCCTGGAACATCAATCAACGATAAACCGCGTTCTGGTATCAGCAGCCGCATCGGCGCGATCGATTGATTCAATTTGTCTGCGATGAAGGCTGCGATCCTGCGGTTTTCTTCTACCGAAGTTCGCATCAATGTGACTTGATCATTGTGTATGTGAAGCTTTCGATTGCGGAACTGTTCCGGGATCGTATGCAATGCCCCAAAGTTCACCATGTCGAGTGCCCCTAAGCTGAACACCAGTGGCACCTTGGCGGCTAGGATTTTCTCGAAGCGATGAGGTCCAGAAGGGAAAACACCGCCGACAACTTCATCGGCGACTTCGGTGGTGGTAATGTCGAGCACGCCGGCGATCAACCCCGAAGCGACCAACTGTTCCATCGCTCTGCCGCCTGTTCCCGTGGCGTGAAAGACCAGGCAGTCGTAACCTTCGGATTCCAGTTGAGCTCGTACGCGAGTGACACACGGAGTCGTTACGCCGAACATCGTCATGCCAATGGCTTTGCGAATCGTGGGCGTGCGATTCGGTTGGCTGGCCATGCCGACCATGGCATGCGCAGCGTTGCTTAGGACCGTTTCTGAAACGGCATTTAAGCCGGCGATATCAACAACGGAATACATCATGGTGATATCGCAGCAATCGACATAGGGCGCGACGTTGCCGCTGGCTACGGTCGAAACCATCAGTTTGGGCAAGCCGATCGGCAGTGCGCGCATGGCGGCTGTGATTAGCGAAGTCCCGCCACTGCCACCTAAGCCAATCACGCCGCAGACGCGGCCATTGGCGAACTCTTTTAACAGAAACAGGCGTAGTGCATCGGACATCTGGCGTATGGCCGTTCCGCGATCGGCCGACAGCGCGACGTTTGTGCCGAGTGCTCGCCAGACTTGGTCTCGACTAAAGGTTGGTGAAACGGATGGTGGAGCCGAGGTGCCAACGTCAACCGTCACGACCGAAATGCCAGCCTGAGAGAGTGTCTTTTGGACATATTCCAGCTCCGCTCCCTTGGTATCCATGGTTGCGATCGCATAAACGCTAGTCATTATCCCGCTCCCTTTTCGGATGCGCGCCAAGATCGGTTGGCACAAGAGTCAATGCGATCGGGCTAACGAATCAGCCAATAGATGGCGGCTGCGATAAGGTCAGCGGTTGTTCCGGGATTGCGGCGATTGCCATCGGCTCGCAACCAGCAGTCGTATGCTTGAATTGCCAATGGACAGAGGTTGCCGTGAACGTCAAAGCACTCCGCAGCTCTTTGTTGTGCTTCTTCTGCGATCTCAGCGCCACACTTGCGAGCGATCAAGGAATCGGGACGCTGAGCCAACATCTTCAATTGGCCGCGCAGGATCGCTTCGCCCGGTTCGTGCTTCATCGCCATCTCGGATGCCATCAGTGGGACGACCGTTTCAAAGAAGTCGAGAAAATCGTCTGAGTATTGCAACGCGATCCGGTCACGC
>DNWZ01000245.1 GCA_003506095.1 Planctomycetaceae bacterium
TACATCACCGGTCTGTTGGGGCGCATTTCTGAATATTGGAGCACCAGTAGTAGAATCAACTCCAGTAAAACCATATCCTGGCGAATTGCGAGGTACGCCATTCATATGCAAACTGGAACCGATGGCCGTAGGCGACGCGTTAAACAATGCCCTTACATTTGCCTCCGTGGGATTACCTGTAAATAAATCACCTGATAATTCAATATATATCGCGTGGTGCCCCGGTATCGGCGGCGTTGCGAATGAGTCTTCAATATAACGCGACCGAATCACTCGAAACGTCCTATTTCGCAACTCGCCATCCAGGAATGTCACAACCCGTCCAGTGAAAACGTCGTCTAATCGCCACTCCTGCGGTACAATCCATGGGTTGGCGTTCGCCATATTCCACGGTTGCGTTGACGGCAATATTATCGGGATTCGTGCAAATCCAAACGAAACTAAGGTTTGATAGGTTGCGGTCGGCAATGGGCGAACTCGTAATCTTACCGAGTCAAATCGTCCGTAGAAGTCACTCAATAAGTCTTCACCAAAAAACGGATCGGTGGCGTCATCTGTCCCACGAACCAACTTCATGAGCGCTTCATCTATGATTCCTCGCGCATCTGGAGCGCGCGTTTTACGGGCAGCAATGACAAATGATGATTGCCGTGACTGATTGCTAAATACCAGATAGGATGCCGCTAAGATGCTGAAAAATGTCAACATCCCAAGGACGACAAGCAGGACCATTGCCGGTCTGCGGTTGGCTTTTACCGTGGTCATAGCGACACGTTCTGAGTGAAAGGAGACAAGCGTTTGACGGACAAAACCGTAAATGAACATTCGCGTTCTATAAGGAATCAAGGCGAACAAAATGGTTGGTCACCGAAACGACACCGTCGACAATGGTCATGAACGTCGTCGTTGAAAAATCCCAATCCGCGCCGTCTAGGTGCAATTCTCGCGACCATGTGCCGGCCGCTTCGTTTTCAACAGTATCACCACCGAGAGCCGCGATTCTGTACCATCGATGAATCGGTGCCCTTGCTGCTGCGTTTCCAGACGATAAATCTCGGGTAAAACCTGACAGCATGACCCACTGCCCGGGCAGCATTCGCGATACGGTATTCAGGCTGCTGGTGATCGTAACCATACCGCCAGCGCCCCCTTCGAATCCGGTCGGTGAACTCACAATCGCCAATCGCTCCGCTGCCGCATTACGCTCGGGGATCGTTGCCGGATTTGTTGTCGGCAAGTCAAAATCACGCAGTCGATTGCGAATCACGACAACCGAAAGGGTTGCATAGCCCGGAGTTTGTTCTGGAACGACGGTCGCAATCCAACTGAATGCCCCACTGCCAAACCTGGTTCCGTAGGATGTTGCACCTGGCAAACTGGTCGCCGAAACACCGGGAATGATCGCGGGCAAGGTTCGATCTTTAGGACGCTCAAAGCGAATGTCATCGCTGCGTTCCGCGACGTGAAAAGCTTCGCTGGTTGACAAGAGGTTTACTTTTGAAACGGACGTAGCTGTCGATGGCTGGCGAAGCAGCCCTACCCGAATCAAACGTCGCAAGGGCGCCGGTGCATTCAAATCTTCAACAAGCTGGGCAGATCCAAATACCGATGGGTCAAGCGTTGGGTTATGTGTAGGTTTGTAGTATGGGAAATAGGCGGTATTAAAACCAGACTGGTCGGTGGTTGCAGTTACCGTCGCATCAGCACGAGTCAACATCGGGTCAATACAAAATGGCTGTTCAGGTAACGCGAATGTGGTGGGCGTATACACAAATGGTGACACGGGCGAGTCAGTTACGCTTAGTACCGCCGTGTTTGCTGGCGTAAGGATTCTCAGTTGCCCATTTTGATTCCAACGGTTTGACAAAACTTCGGCTGCGATGCTGTCACCCATCGCAGCACCGATACTCATGCTGACCGAATCCTGGGCGCGTCGACCAGCCAATGGCAATATCGACATGACGCCAAGGATTCCAACGATGATCACGCCGATTGAAAAAATGACTTCAACCAACGACACACCGCGAGACAACCTGCTTTTATAGACTTGCATTAGAACCCTTCCACCTTATCAGAAAGGCTTGCCAAAAAACGTGCTTCCCTTAACGTTTGGGCTAGTTTGGCGGCACTCGCTGCGATCGTGAGTGTGCCGCCAGATACTGACGTCATTGGAGCAGTGAATGTTCGACCGGTTTGATTATTGATTACAATCCAGGTTGACTTTTCGCGGTTGATGTTTGCTCGATCTCGCCCGGCATTGGCATAGATGTCGTCAGGCCTCACGCCTGCCAAATCACCGAGGCAAAAAAACAATTGCCCAGCCGGAATATGCTGTCTTCCAGCCGAATCAATATATCGCGACACACGCCCATCAGGCCCAAAAATGACTGCTATGTTATTCGTTCCAGCAGCATTACTGAACTGCGATCCGGTCAAACCAACGCCAGAATAGTTGAAATCGATCGCGATGCCTTTCGGCAGGGTAAGTGGTGCCGTATTGGATCGAATTGGCGATCTATGGATGCGATATTTAACCGACTGCTGTGGCGAAAGTTCTCGGCGGGCACCGCGCGGATAGATCAACGTCGACGATGAGTCCGATGGTTCACGAAGGTCAAATCTAACCCTAACCTTTGTCGAGTCCATTGGATCGATATCAATTTGCAATATCGTAACAAGTTTCCCACCGGGAAGTTCAATTCGGTCAAAAAATGG
>DNWZ01000389.1 GCA_003506095.1 Planctomycetaceae bacterium
GCCGTCGTTCCCGCCAGCGGAACCGCTGCGGCTTCTTCCATCGACATCGAATCCGGGATCTTCGCAACCGCATCGACTGCACAAACAGCAAGCTCTGCACAAGCACCGCCATACGTGCTGTCCAAAAAAGCCATCACACGATCGCCCATCGAAAACCGACCGTCGCCAGCACTATCAACAATCACGCCCGCGACGTCGTAGCCGGGGATTCGCGGAAACCCACCGATAAGAATCCCTTTCAACTCGCCGCGTCGCAATCGATAATCGATCGGGTTCACGCTCGAAGCATGCACCGCGATCATCACCTGACCAGGCAATCGCTGGGGGACGGGGCGATCCGCAACATGCAACACCTCAGCATCACCATAATCATCATAGACGATCGCAAACATCGCTTTCTGGGCTGGCGGCGCAGGCACCTGCAGGTCGGCTGTATCAGCTTTAGTATTCATCATATACCTCATCTATCCTTATCTATCTATCAAGCATAGCGGCACGGCGCAAGCCATCTGGCCCCGCAATTATCCTTCGCTTTACCAAAAACCATCCATACTCAACTATCCGTTGCTGCGCTATAGTTTGCCGCCTTCGTGTCATTTTTCTTATCATCACCAGGGTGCTTGCTTTCCCACAATTTTATCGCATCAAAACGCTTCTGGATCGACCGAGTGATTCCCAATACCTCTTCGGCATGATGCAACGCCTTGTCATCGGGACCATTCTTCATTCGCTGTTCCAGTTCGTGTTGCAGTGGCGCACGTCCCATTCTAGCAAACCCGCTCATCAGCAGCGACTTCAGCAAAGAATCGACCACCTTTGAATCCGGTTCGTCGTTCCCGCGGAGCGATTGACAGCAAACAGCGGCCAGTTTCGTAAGGTGGCTTTCGATCTCTGGGTTCGTATTCTCGTTTTTCATGGTCCACTCACTCTCGCGACGGGGTCGCATTTTTGTATTAGCTTTTGGTGATTACTTCATCAAACCAATGACCCACCCGGTGCAATCGCGATGCCAAAACGCAAAATAGATCTAATCGCATTCGACGTAGAAGTTCGTGTGGTACGTCTTTTCCCGACCTCAGAGCTATTCAGCCTTTACCGTCTTTCGCGAGGGTATGCTTTTTGTGTAAACTAGAGAGGAGTCCAAGGTTTTTATCGAAGATGCTACTATTGCGAAACGGATCTGTTTTACGGCCAGCAGGCTGCCGCATTGGAATTACTGAGTTTGCAGATGAATCCGGAAATATAATATGGCCGTAGATGAACAAACCCGAAAAGCACTCGACTTGAAGACCCTAAAGTTACCCGCGTTTCCGCCGGTCGCAAGAATCGAATGGGAAGAATACGAAGATTCGACAGGAGATCCGTCGCTTCGATTGCTGGTTGTCTTTGCGGAAAATACAGACATAGAAAAAGTTACCGGCCAGCAAGTCGGCGATTTGAAGCGAGCGATCCGTGAGAGTTTAATAGCACATGGGATAACCAAGTTCCCTTACACCTTCGTCACCACAGTTGAAGAACTTGCGGAAGGCTCTGACGAGGACTGACGATGCACAAGGACCTGATCGATCTTGCGAGAACTTTGGCGGGAATAGACCAACGAAAGCCGCGCCAGGCTAGTCTCCGTCGCGCAGTCTCGACGGCATACTACGCTGTATTTCACTACCTTGTTGATGAGGTCTGCCGAGTGCAAATTGGAACTCAAAACTCCCAGAAAGAGCATCGTCGTGTTTTAGCCCGTGCGTTTGTTCATACATCGATGAAAGATGCCTGTTCGAGCTTTGCCGGCGGGACGCTCAAGGCAACAATTATCAGAAAGCTTCCACGCGATGCAAACGGAAAATATACCATTCCTGTTGAAATCATGGACCTAGCCGGTACGTTCGTAGAGCTACAGGAGAAGCGACATCTGGCGGACTATGACTTGTCTGAACGATTTCAGAAAGCTGAGGTGCTGACGTTGATCGACCAGGTGGAGTCTCACATTGACCAATTTCATAGCTTAGCCATTTCTGATACGCGGAGGTTTTTCCTCGCGTGTCTTTGGGCCTACAAAGAACTGAAGAGTCGATAATAAAAGCCCGCTCACATAGGGAAGGTTGACCTGCCCACTGTCGATACAGCATTGTTTCTTTTGGGATGCTGTGGAAAGGCGGGGTTCGGCCTCCGTTCTCTGCTAGAGCGAGCATGTGACTCGCATGAATCTCCAATGTTATAGGCAGTTTTTTGATTCGGCCTGCGGCGAGTCCCAAAAATAGGTTGGCCAAAGGAGATTGCCGAGCGATGACGAGACAATCAGTGTCGAAATGGACGAAATCACGGACACGACAATGATCGCTAAGGCGCCCCACCCGTTTAGTAAAGTCAGCAAGGTGGTAGCTGTGTCGCAAATAAACAGGCTGAAACCGAATAATATTCTGGGCATCTGAAGCTCCTTTCACGAAAAAGTTGCAGACAAGCGAATCACGCTTTTCTGCAACAGGTGCAATTAAAACTGACCGGATCGTTCTTCGGGTATTGCAGGTAATGTGCCAGAATGGACGCCCGTTATGCGATTGGGGTTATTTTCTTTAAACACCTCCACGGGCCCGGTCGACCCCTTCCAGCATTATGCGGTTTGCAGGATAGGCATGCCGTTTGCTCTCGATCGTCACTTATGAGATACCACGTATTGGCCGCCGATTATGACGGAACCTTGGCAAAGGATGGCGCTGTCAATGAGTCAACCTTCCATATGCTTCAGAAAGTCCGTGACTCAGGACGCAGAGTTGTTCTAGTAACGGGACGACGATTAGAGCCGCTGCTTGATCTGCTGCCTAATGTCGGATTGTTCGATCGCATCGTCGCGGAAAACGGCGCGCTGGTATTCGATCCGACAACTCGCGAAGAAACCCAGTTGGCCGAATCGCCCCCCGCGGAGTTCGTCGACGAGCTGCGCCGGCGTGGCGTCAATCCGATTGAAACCGGTCGCTGTATCGTGGCGATGTGGCGGCCGCATGAACATGTTGCGCTGCAAGTGATCAGCGAAATGGCGTTGGAACTGCAGATCATCTTCAACAAAGATGCTGTGATGATCCTCCCCAGCGGTATCAACAAGGCGTTCGGGCTGCGGCTCGCCTTGCACGAACTCGGGCTGTCGGCATGGAATACCGTCGCCGTGGGCGATGCCGAAAATGACGAAGCGATGCTGCGAATGTGCGGCGCCTCCGCAGCGGTCGCAAACGCACTCGATCCGG